>JBAURA010000044.1:0-4925 GCA_049580985.1 Chloroflexia bacterium | reverse complement strand
GTTGTCAGTTGTCAGTTTGTATGCTTCCGACAACTGGCAACCGACAACTGACAACTGGCAACAAAAAAAGCCGCCCATCCCATGCACATTGGCATAGGGACGAGAGGCCGATTTACTCCCGCGGTTCCACCCTACTTGGCATCCAGATGGATGCCCTCTTTGATGTGCCTGCCTTGCTCTGGAGCGCCATTACCGTTTATGGCAAAGGGGGCTTACACCCTCTCGCGAGGCCCCGTTCTCTGCTTGCCCGTGGCGGCTACCCTTCTCCTTCATAGCTACGGCGCGGCACACTGATCTATTCGGTTGTCCAGTATTATAAACGAAGCGCCCGCTGTGAGGCAAGCGCTTTGCTTGCATGAAGCTCAAGCAGCCATTTCTGTCGCGCAGACGAATTCGGTTACTTCCGCGTCGATGAACGTCGCGCCGTGATGCCTGGCTACCGAGATCCTGTGGTGGCCGTCTTTGACGTAATAGTTGTCCCCAAGCTTCTGGAGAGATACAGGAGGCAGGAGCACGCCGTCTCTGAACGCTTGGTTTACTCGCTCCCACCTTTGGCGCGTGACATTGGTGAGTGGGTTGAAATTACGGTCAAAGTCACGCGTGCGGTTCACGCTGCCCACGATGCGCGCCAGGTGGACCTGTTGTAACCGGCTGCGGGCCTGCCCTGCAAAAGCATATCCCTGCTTGGCTTCGGCCAGAGATGTAAGCGAATTAGACCTTGCGAGAATAGTCCCCAACAGACGGTTCAACGCTGCCCTTTGTCTTGCTCGTTCGAAATCCATATATGGCTCCTCCACTTTATCGAAACCCAACGACCTATGGGGATGGAGTGTGAGCATAGGAGGTCTATACAAATTATAGATCCCGATCCGGGCCACCCACATCGTGCGCAAGCCGTAAGCGAGGGAGCTACCAATGGAGTAATCACAGTACCGCGTTAGACATAGTCTCTCCCTACTTGTGGACGATGGTTTATCCGTCTACAGCCAGGAGCCGAGATAAGAGAGTCCCTACGGGACTTGTGGCCTGGGTGGTGGTAAAGTGCCTACTTGCCGGGCGCGGGTTTGTTGGAGCGTGTGGCGGTGCTTGAGGCGGGGATTGCCTGGAGGGTTGGCTTAGGCTGCATGGGCTGGGCCTTGCGGTCCTTCTGGCGCTCGGCGAGGAAGTAGCTGCCGATCACGAACGTGCCCGCGGCTATCTGTAGGAAAATGCCTTCCCAGGTCGGATATACGCCTAGCCACATCCCTACCCAGTAGGGCAGGTCGATGCCGGGGATGGTGTGGGCGGGGAGCCAGCCGACGACCTGCATGACGTGGGTGGTGTTGCCCACCATCACCAGGAGCACGGCCCCGATCATTACGCCGGTGACGACCAGCATCCTCTTGTATGGCAGCTTGGCCTGCAACGCCAGCACGATTATGCCTATCAGGATGGTGCCCGCCAGGCCGATGCCGATCCCCGCGAGCACCGAGCCGACGCCGCCCTCTAGCACGAGCGCCTGTAGGAAGAGCACAGTCTCGAACCCCTCGCGGTAGATGCTGGTGAAGCCGAGGGCCACCAGGCCGAGCATCTGGCCCATATCGCCGCCGATCAGGCGCTTCTTATGGGCGTGGAAGCTGGCGATCCAGCCGGTCCAGTAGACCTTGTGGAAGAACCAGTTGGTGATGAGGAGCAGCACCGCGATCGATACCAGCGATACCACCGCCTCCAAGGCTTCGCCGTAGCGGGCCAGGGAGGTGAGGAGATTGCGCGCCAGCACCCACGTGAGGACGATGGCGATCATGGAGAGGGCGACGCCCCACCAGAGCGGCTTGCGGAAGCGGCGGTTGGCCCCCACCTTCAGACTGCCCAGCAAGGACGCGAATATCAGGACCGCCTCCAGGCCCTCCCGGAAGACGATGATGGCGGCGTTGGTGGCGACGGCAAAGGGGGCATTGTTGCCTTTGACTACCTCGATGGCCTCGGCGAGCCTGGCATCGAGCATAGCCCGCGTGGCCTTGACCTGGGAGATATGCGCGTGATTCGAGATGAGATAGGCAAGGCCGCGCTCGCTGTCTGACCCATACCAGAAGAGGTTCTCAAGCTGGAGGGCTAACTGGGGCGCGAACACCCGCAGGCGGGCCTCCGGGCCTACTTCCAATATGGCATAAGCTTCCAGTCGGGCCGATTCGGCCAGCTCGTAGTCGCCGGAGGCTACAGCTGCCTCCATCTGGTCGAGCACCGAAGCGATCACGTCCAGGTCGGCTGAGGAGCTAGCCTGCTTCCAGGCTGTGGGCATGATCTCGTTGAGCAGGGCGGTGATTCGGGCTGTTATGCCCTCTACTTCGGCGTGGGCGGCTACGGCGGTGTGCTTGCCGGCGGCGTTCAGCATAGCGGTCTGCTCGTGCATCAAGCGCTCGATCTCGGCTGTTTTGACGGCGTCAATAGTTTGCAGGCTCGCCCTGAGGTCGGCCAGGGCAGCCGTCGCGCCCGTATGGAAGGTGATCGCTTCCTGTATCTCCAGGTCGCGGGTAACCCTGCCGTCGCTCACGCCCCGCCCGTATTCCATTGGGACCAGGGAGAGGTAGCGTAACAGTTGGCCCGCGCGGCGCGCCAATTCTTCTTCGGTAAAAGGCGCGGCCCGGAAGCCTTCCAGCGCCTGTTCTACGCTGTCCAGGTAGGGTGTGGGGTCTTTGCCTTCAAGCCCGACTTGCTTAAGCGCGCCGAACGCGGCCCGCGCTCTAGAGAGGCTTTCCGCCCCGTTCTGCGCGCTGTACTGCACGGATAAGATCTCGAAATAGCCGGAGGCCAGGGAGGTTTGCTGGGCGAGGCGCACCAGGAACCCCTGGCTATGCGCTTCGGGCACGAGCCGCAGGGCGTCTTCCATGCGCGCCTGGTAGGTGTCGAGGAGGTCGGCGCGTACCGCTTGCAAAGCCAGGTCGGGGGAAAGATCGCCCCTGCCGAGGGCCGCTACCGCCAGGGTGGCATCGGCGTCGGGACGGGAGAAGCGGGTTGCCTGGCGGAACTCGCGCAGGGCCAGCCATTGGCGCGTTCCGTTTGCGTCGGCATGGCTCACGGCGGCCTCGGCCTTCAAATAAGAGGCCCCCAGGAGCGCGGTCCATATATCGACCTGGGCGGTGGCAAAGAGAGGGCTGTTCCCTTGCGCGAGAGCAGTGTTCGCCTGGGAGAAAGCCGCTTCGATGCGCTCCGTGGATTGCGCCACACCTTCCAGCCGGGGCTTGAGATCGCGCTCGTAGATAGTCTGCGCCTGGGCCAGCAATACCCCGGTCTCAGCGCCGCCGATGATGGCTAGCTGGGCCTGGGACAGGAGCGAGCGTACTTGCTCGGCGGCGGAGGCAGGGGTAGCGTCCTCGGCAAGAGTTGCCTGGGAAAAGCCCGAAGGGGCCGAGAGGTGGCCCCATGCGGCGAGGAGTATGAAAGTTAGTGTAAGGCGTAACAGCCTGGGCATATCGAATCTACCCCTATTCTGCTATCGTGATCCCTAGCTGGGCGGCTACCTGTGACACCTGGCCGGCGATGGCGGTGGCGCGATTCTGGGCGTCTTCGCCTAGCAGGTCGGCTTCTTCGGGGGTGAAGCGCTTGCCGCCCTGCTCCTGGTCGAGCACGCCCTGCACGAAGGTCTTCAGGTCCTCCATGCCTGCCGCGATCTGCTTATCGGCGGCGGCGTCCGCCTCCTGCACCATCGGGCTGACCTCGGCATAGACTACCTGCAAGCCGCCCAGGATGCCCACTATATCGGCAAGGCGGGAGATAGCCACGAAGTCGCGCTGCTCGGAGGCTTCGCCGCTCACGAAGCGCGAGCTTTTCCAGGAGTTGAAGTACTCGCTCATGGTAGGCACCATGACCACCAACGCGGTGAAGGCGTCGGCGGCGGTGGGCTGCCACTCGTTGGCAGCGGTGACTAGCTCGGCGGCGTACTTGTCGAGGGTTTCGGCCCCGGCCTTCAGGACGTTGGCCTCCGGCATGGCGTCGCCGAAATCGGTGGTGCCATTGCCGTCGTAATCGACCTTTACGCCACCGGCTGTAAAGTCGGGATAGGTGCCCCAGAGGGTGCTTTCGGTGACGCCGAAGAGGTTGCCAGGCTTGGGGAGGACGCGCCCGTCGGGGAGGGTGAGGTCGAAGGGCACGGCGCTTTCGGGGTCCTCCGCGCCTGATGTGCCTGCATCGAGGATGACGTCATATTCGGAGAGGGAAGGCACACCCGCCACGATCCCTTCTACCTGTTCGTACAAAGGGCTGGCGGCTATCCAGTATTCGCGCGCTTCCTTGACGGTGGTGGTGACGTCTGCCTGCTTTTCGCTCCAGAGGCGGGCGTAGTCGAAGTTGACGGCTTTCGCCATGTCGTAATAACTGGACGCAGACTTGTTGAGGTTGCCGGTGGCGGACTTGAGGCTGCCAAGCTTGTCGAGGAGATAGGTCTTTATACCTGCCAGGTCGCCCGTGACCGCCGCGCCCGGCGTCTGTGTGGGAACGAGGTTGTTGTGGGTAGTGGCCGTGGGAGCGGTATCTCCGCAAGCGGACAGAAGGAGAGATAATGCGAGCAAGGTGGGGGCGAGTAGACGTCGCTTCATCAGGGAGAGATCCTCTTTCTACGAGTGAATTAAGGCAGGTTTATTTGCCGAAATAAAGATACATTAATACTCTTTACCTGTCAAGGGGTTTCTACAGATTGGGTTGTGAAAAGGGGTGGGGATTGGGGATTGGGGATTGGGGATTGGGGATCAGGGATCAGGGATTAGGGATCAGGGATCAGGGATCAGGGATCAGGGATTAGGGCTTAGGGATTAGGGCTTAGGGATTGGTGAATATAGAGAATAGAGAAGATGTGGGTGTGAATCTGATCTGCCCACTTAACGTATTTCCGTGGGCAGATCAGATTCTGGTGGGGGAACCTAACCTCACATGGAATTTCCCTAAGTGTGAGG
>JBAURA010000043.1:0-2864 GCA_049580985.1 Chloroflexia bacterium | reverse complement strand
GCCTTCGCGCGGGCCGCGATCTCGCCCGCCGAAGCCGCCACGTTCGCGCTCGGCGCGGGGGGCGGGCATCTCGCCGGTGAGGACTGCTTTGCGGGAGAGGCTGACCTTGCCCTGGCGATCTACTTCGATCACCATGACATTGATCTCGTCACCCAGGCTAACCACGTCCTCCACGTTCTCTACGCGGTAGTCGGCAAGCTCTGATACATGAACCAGGCCGTCCTTGCCGGGGAGGATCTCGACGAAAGCACCGTAGGGGAGGATACGCACCACCTTGCCCAGGTATATCTCGCCGACCTCGGCCTCCTTGGTCAGGCCCTCGATCATGCGGATAGCCTGCTTGGCGCTCTCGCCGTCGGTGGAGGCGACCAGTACCGTGCCGTCGTCCTCGACGTCGATCTTGGTGCCGGTCTTTTCGGTGATGCCCCGGATGTTCTTTCCGCCTGGGCCGATGAGCGCGCCGATCTTCTCGGGGTTGATCTTGATGCGGAGGATGCGCGGGGCGTATACCGACAACTCGCGGCGCGGCTCCGGCATCGCTTCCTGCATCTTGTCGAGAATGAAGAGGCGGGCTTCGCGGGCCTGGGCGAACGCCTCTTCCATGATGGCGAAGGCGAGGCCGGCAGTCTTGAGGTCAAGTTGGAGGCCGGTGACGCCCTCGGAGGTGCCCGCTACCTTGAAGTCCATGTCGCCCAGGTAGTCTTCGACCCCCTGGATATCGGTGAGCACCTGGTGCTGGGAGCCGTCCTTGCTCTCGACAAGGCCCATGGCGATGCCGGCTACGGGGGCCTTGAGGGGCACGCCCGCGTCCATGAGGGAGAGGGTTGAGCCGCAGACTGAGGCCATCGAGGAGGAGCCGTTGGAGGAGAGGACTTCGCTTACCACGCGGATCACGTAGGGAAAGTCGGCCTCGGAGGGGAGGACGGGGATGAGGGAGCGCTCGGCCAGCGCGCCGTGGCCGATGTCTCGGCGGGAGGGGCCGCGCCCACGGCGGGTCTCGCCGGTGGAGAAGGAGGGAAAGTTGTAGTGATGGATGTACTTCTTCTTGTCCTCGATGCCGAGGCCATCGAGCATCTGCTCGTCAGCGCCCGTGCCGAGGGTGGCGATGGAGAGGACCTGGGTCTGGCCCCTGGTGAAGATGGCGGAGCCGTGGGTGCGCGGGAGGACACCGACCTCTATGCTGATGGCGCGGATATCCTTGGGACCGCGTCCGTCGGGGCGCTCGCCGCGCTCCAGGATGGCGCTGCGCACCTGCTCTTTGAGGAGGGTGTCGAACGCCTTGTTGACCTCGGAGGTCATCCTGGCCTTGTCGGAGTCGGGTAGCTCGGCGGCCTCGGCAAAGTGGTTGACGGCCTCGGCGCGGATGGCCTCGGTCTGGCCTTCTCGCATCCCCTTGTTGGCGTTGCGCGTCTCCTCGTCGAGGCGGTTGCCGAGCCAGGCGGTGAGCTGGTCCACTATGGAGGTATCGGAGGCGGGAGGGGTCCAGTCGCGCTTCTTGGGCTGGGCGGCTTCGATCATCCGCTGCTGTATCTCGACGGTGGGCTTGACGCCCTGCTCCCAGCCGAAGCGGATCGCTTCGAGCACAATCTCTTCGGACAGCTCGTGGGCGCTGGCCTCGACCATCGAGACGGCGTCCGCAGTGCCGGCCACGGTCAGCTCCAGTTCGGACTGCTGAAGCTGCTGAGCGGTGGGGTTGAGGACGAACTCGCCGTTGATGTAGCCGACCTTGGCCGCGCCGACCGGCCCGTTGAAGGGCACATCGGAGAGGGACATGGCGGCGGAGGTGCCGATGATGGATAGGATCTCCGGCTCGGTCTCCTGGTCGGTCGAGAGGACGGTGACCGTTACCTGGATCTCGGCGCGCCACTGCTTGGGGAGGAGCGGGCGAATGGGGCGGTCGGTGAGGCGGGCGGTGAGGGTGGCGGTCTCGGTGGGTCGGCCTTCGCGCTTGATGAAGCCGCCGGGGATCTTGCCCGCTGCGTACATCCGCTCTTCGTAATCGACGGTAAGGGGAAGGAAATCGGCCCCCTCGCGGGGTTCTTTGGCCGCGACGGCGGCGGCCAGGATGATTGTGTCGCCGTAGCGGACTGTGCAAGCGCCGGAGGCTTGCTCGGCCACGCGGCCCACCTCGATGGTCATCTCGCGCCCGGCGATGGTAGTGCTGAATTGCTTGGGTTCTGTAATCACTTTGGTCTCCTGAGTTGTCGGTTGTCAGTTGCTAGTTGTCAGTAGTTCAATGTTCCAAGTTGCCGGCTCAGAGTTACTGACAACCGACAACTAGCAACTGACAACTGCATACGCCCCTGGGCCGTCGGCCCCTTGCCGACAGCCAATAAATAAGCCCCAGTACGCGCGTTATGCGCCGGGGCGATTGAGTATGTCGCGGATGCTGAGGCGAGAGATTAGCTCGCGGTAGCGGGCGATGTCCTTTTTGGCGAGGTAAGCCAGGAGGCGACGCCTCCGGCCAACCATCTTGAGGAGGCCGCGGCGAGAGTGGTGGTCGTGCTTGTGGGCCTTGAAATGGGAAATAAGGTCGTTGATGCGTGTGGTGAGGATCGCAACCTGGACCTCAGGCGATCCGGTGTCGGAGCCATGCGTCTTATAAGTGCCGATCAATTCCTGCTTGCGCTCGTTCAGCAATGCCAAGATGAAACCTCCTGTGGGCGCTTCCAGGCCCCTAGCCCTTTCTTGTGGGCGTTCTATCTTCTTCCTTGGGAGGGGTTCCTGCTCTTATTTCTTTTTCTCTTCCCTCTTTAGGCAATACCTGGTAATTATATCACAAATAAGGGGTAGTAGGCAAGCGCAAATCAGATGCGCAACCGTTCAGAGTTAGGGTAGTCGTGGGGCACCCCCACATGCAATAG
>JBAURA010000042.1:0-6334 GCA_049580985.1 Chloroflexia bacterium | reverse complement strand
CCAGCCCGACAAGGTAGACGAGTTCAAGAGCACCTACCTGCCGTGGCCGAACATGTTCATCGTGGCCTCGGAGTCACAGATACCGCGCGGGGCGCGGGTCGCTCCGCAGGCGGGCATGAACCCATAGTATCATAATACACCGTGCTATTCGCCCCAGGTCTTGCGGAGAACACGCAGCCAATTCTCGTGCGTGAGCTTGCTGAGGGAAGCGTCGTCGTAGCCGCTCTCTCGCAGAGCGTCCACCAGGTTGGGGAGGCCGGCGACGTCGCCGATGTGGCTGGAGATGTGCGCGCCGTCGAAGTCGGAGCCAAAGCCGACGCGGTCTATGCCGAGGCGGTCGACCAGGTAATCAACCTGGCGCACGTACTCTGAAAGGGGCGTATCGAGCGTCTCACGGCCATCGGCGCGCACGTCGCGCACGTTGAAGTTGAGGCCGACCATGCCGTCGCTCTCCCGGATGGCGTCCAGTTGTTTGTCGGTGAGGTTGCGCGTGGAGGGGCATATGGCGTGCGCGGCGGTGTGGGTGGACACAAGGGGCGCGGTCGAGATGCGGGACACGTCCCAGAAGCCTTGCTCGTTGAGGTGGGCCAGGTCGAGCATGATGCCGAGGCGGTTGCATGCGCGCACCAACTCTTCGCCCGCACGCGTCAGGCCCGGCCCTGTGTCGGGGCTATGGGGGAAGCGAAACGGCACGCCATGCCCGAAGGCGTTGGGCCTGCTCCACACGATACCCAGCGAGCGCAGCCCTTTCTCGTAATAGAACGGCAGCAACTCCAATTCAGGGTCTACAGGCTCCGCGCCCTCGAAATGCAGGATGGCGGCAAGTGTCCCAGCCTCTATGCACTGCGCTATCTCCCCTGCGGTGCGGACCACCTTCAGACCACCCGCCGACTCGCGCTCCAGGCGAAAGAGGGTGGACATCACCGATAAGGCCTCGTGGCGGGCATAGGAGTGCCCGATCCCGTGGGCCATTGGGGTCTCATATCCGTCCTCGTTGTGAACGGTGTCGGATGTGCCGAAGGGCAGGCGACGCTCCGGCTCGTCGGGTACGTACACGGCGAAGAAGCCGCCCGCAAGGCCACCTTCGCGGGCGCGAGGCAGATCGATGTGGCCCGTGCCGTTGCGCTTGAAGAAGTCGCGCCCACCCGTGATTTCGGGGTAGTGAACGTAGTAGAGTAGGTCGTTGTGGCCGTCGAAGATGGGGTACTTCACCAGTATCTATCCTCCAAAGGGTCGGATGCCGCGCGTGGCGGCTTGATGGTATTGAGATAGCTTTGCAGGATCACGGCGGCGGCCACCGCATCGATCTGCTGCCGCGCCTTGCGGGGCTGCACGCCCGAGTCCTGTAATATGCGCTGGGCCTCGACCGTGGTCAGCCGCTCGTCCCAGTAGACGACCGGCAGGCCGGACACCTCGGCCAGCAGCTCGCCGAACTTGCGGGCGCGGCCCGACATGGGGCTGGGGTCGCCACTCATGTGGATCGGGTCGCCCATCACCACCTTCTCGGCCTCCAGGCTCTTCGCCAGGCCGGCGATGTAGGCCACGTCCCTGTTGAGCGACACGCTGTGCAGCGTCTCGACCGGGCGCGCGACCATCCCAAGCGGGTCGCTGACCGCCACGCCGATCCGGCGCTTGCCGATGTCAAGGCCAAGTGTACGCATAATTGCGATTTCGGATTTTTAATTCACCGCAGAGAGCGCAGAGGACGCGGAGATAATTATGGGTTATGAGTTATGGGCGTCGTTCGTCTATCGTCTTTCGTCCTTCGTCGCCATACGCAGAAGGATTGTAACCTATCCATTCGATAGCGTCTACGTGGCGGAAGCGGTGGGACATGACTTGCATAGCCTGCTCGTTGTCGTCTATGAGAGTGAAGCGCCTGCCAAGCTCCACGCAGGCGGCGCCTGTCGTGCCGCTGCCCGCGAAGAAATCGAGGATGAGGTCGCCTGGGTTGGAGGAAGCAGCTATTATGCGGCGTAGGATGGCTAGAGGCTTTTGGGTGGGGTAGCCGGTCTTTTCGCGGCCATTGGTGGGGACGATGGTATTGAACCAGGTATCGGTCGGGGTCTTGCCCCGTGCCGCTTTCTCAGGGCCGACCAAGCCGGGGGCCATATAGGGGATGCGGTCCAGCGCGTCGGCGTTGAAGGTGTAGTTGTGCGGGTCTTTCACGTACACCAGGATGTTATCGTGCTTGGGAGGCCACTTGCGGCGGGTACGCGCCCCGTAATCATAGGCCCAGATTATCTCGTTGAGGAAAGAGGCGCGCCCGAAGATCGTGTCGAGCAGCACTTTGCAGTAATGCACCTCGCGATAATCGATGTGGAAGTAGAGCGCGCCGTGCGGGGCCAACAAACGGTATGCTTCGCGCAGGCGCGGCTCCAGGAACGCAAGGTAATCGTCAAAGGAGTCGGTGTAGGCGCGAGTAGCGACGTTGGTCGTGGCATATCGACGCCCACCAAACCCTGTGCGGTCACCGTTGTCCGACCGCACTGTGCTGAGCTGCGTGTGGCTCTGCGCTTTGCCTGTATTGAACGGTGGATCTATATAGATGAGGTCAACCTGGGCATCAGGGAGCGACTGGAGGATAGGAAGATTGTCCCCGAAGTAGATGCGATATGTCATGTGCTGGTGATTTGTCAATGTCGCTCACTTGAAAAGAGCATTAAGTCGGCATCTAGCCGACCCAATCTGCTTTGTCATTATGAGCGAAGCGAAGAATCTCGGTCGGGAAGATCATGCGCGAGGGACGAGATTCTTCGCTTCGCTCAGAATGACAAATCCCTGCTGGGGTGGCGAGTAACGTACTTTGCACTGTTCGCAGGCACGGGATACGCTGCTTAGCACCCTGTGGTTTACTGTCGTGCGGCACCCTAACGTTGATCGCCGCCAGTTTCGGCGTCGGGTTGTGGGGAGGTGACGGTGTTGCTGGCATTGCCGCCCGACTGCTGGATTGCTATGCGGGTAGCGTCATCAGGGAGCTTGTCCAGGTTGAACCATAGCACTTTAGCCTCTATCTTCCCGACGGTTACGTATGTCCCGAAGGGCTGGCGGGCGATCAGATTGGGCACATCCTGGACGTTTTGCCCTTTGACGGTCTCAAGTATCAGGTCTCTGAGGGTGGGAGTGAGGGTGTACCTGACGCGAGCGGAGGCAGTGGTGGAATAGAGGACCACGCCCTGCTCACCGGAGGGCTGCGCGGGGTGTATAGCGGGCGCCAAGAAGTCGATGCTGTTGAGGTCGGTCACGGGGCCGAAGTTGGCAGGCTCGTTCGACTGGACGTGATCGTATATGGCCTGGCGTATGGCGTCGTTCATCCTCGCTTCGTCGTAGGTATAGGCTATGGCGACCCCTGTGACCTTTACCGCCACCGACTCGCCATCTTCACCGCCGTTGTGGCTGGCTTCCACTGCCATGCTATCCGAGTGAATCGTACCCGCGATCAGCTTCTGGCCGGGCATCGATGCCACAGCTTCCATGATCGCGCCATTCACACGGCCCTCCACCCTGGCCTTGAGATCGGCGGTCAGGTTATCTACGTCCTCCTGTGTAACGACCTTCACTGTTTCGATAGAGCCACCCTGCATGGCGTAATTGGCGTAAGTCAGCACGCCTTTGTACGTGCCTACTATCTTGCCGGCCTCGATATTGCCATCAGGCCCCTCAACGGTAGCTACTATGGGCAAGTCGAGCGTGCCGAACTGCTGGGCTACGAAGTCGGTGGGGCGGACGGTGCCGTCCTGTGTGGTCTGCACCGAGATGCCGTTCGGGCCGTTGAAGATGGTGCCCTGGGGCACGAGCTGGGACTGGCCGGTGGTATTCACGAAGTGCATCGTGCCGGCTCCGCGCCCGCGAGCTATCTGGCGCGTGCCTGTGGCGGGGGCCGTGCCCTCTTCCACCAGGGTTTGCGTGACCGTCAGGGCCACCAGCGACTGCGCGCTCACGATGATCTGCCCCGGCTCCAGTTGCTCGGACGGTGGCGGTCCTTCGGGCGCGCCAATCGGGTTCGACCTGCCGGTAGCTACCGTGATATGCACCGGCAGCCCGTTGATAGTCTTGCTCTGTGGGATCACCGACACGATGCCCTCGGGCAAGTAGACGTAAGCATAGCCGGAAGCCGCCACCAGCAGGAGCACGAGCACGACAACCAGCGACACGAGCACTCGGCCCACTCGGCCCTGCCTGAGGCTGCCGCCATATCGCCAGCCGCGCCCGCTCCTGTACGCTTTGCTGTCGAGCACCGCGAGGCGGGCCTTGGCTTCCTCCTGGGCTTCGGATGGGATAGCGGGATCGTCGGTACCTGGCGCAGGCACGGCCACCAACTCAGGCAGTTGCGTTGGGAGGAGTTGCCCCGTCTGGCGCGGCCTCTTACGGGGAGGCGGCTGGCCGGCGCGCGTGGCAGGAGGGGATGCGTCGAGCGTGGAGTGCTGGCCGCTCATACCGTCGCCCGGCATATTGAGCCATGTGGAGGTGGTGAGGCTGCCCGACGTGGATACACGGGGGGTGTAGGTCGAGCCTGGCACGGTGGGCGAGAGCACCCATTCGGGCATGCCTGGGAGGCTGCCCAGGGGGAGCGGCGAGGTGGGCTTCTCGATCCCGCGCGCTTCGTCCTCCGCGCCGGGGATGTTGTCCAGGCCGGGGTCCCCGGCCAGGGCGGGGTGATCGGCGGGAGGCTCGACTATGTGGAAGCCTAGCACGCGGGCCAGTCCCGCTATCGTAGGGTCGGGGGTGGCAACCGCCACGCGCACCTCGCGCCGCCATTGGAGCTTGCCGAGGGCGAGAAAGTCCTGGGTGGTATGGAAGGCCGTCGCGCCGCGCGGAATGATGAGGATCACGTTCGGCGTGCGCCCTAATGCGTCCTCTATCTTGTCCCGTATTTGCGCGAAAGATTCGTCGTGCTCGACCACCACGTATTCGGCGGTGTGGATCGTGGGGTCGAACTCTTTTCCTTCTTGAATATCCATGCAGACCTGGCTTCCGGCGAAAGGCGACATCAACAAAACCCCGCCAGCCCTTTGGGGGTCTGCGATCATTATATACCGCCTGGAGGGATGTGGATAATGGGGGCTGGAAACGCGAAACGCGAAGCGCGAAACGCGAAGCGCGAAACGCGAAACGTAAAACGTAAAACGTAAGAGACGGAACCGCCAAGAAGCCAAGAGCGCCAAGTTACGCCAAGATTGTTTAAGGTGGTTACGTCTTTCGCGTTTCGCGTTTTGCGTTTCGCGTTATTTAGCCACGCTGTCAGAATGCGATAGGAGTTCGAGCGACCAATTCTTGATCCCCGGCTCGTAGTCGTGGTCGAGCGCCCACAGGAGGCGGAGGGCCACATGCCACCGGCGGAGGTAGCGGATTCTATACATTACCAGGTGGCCCGCATCGACCTCATAGTGATTGAGAAGGAGATCGGAGAAATCGGGGCCGTAGGCTCCCCAAAGATAGACGAAATCGAGCAAAGGAGTAGTGATGACGGCGTCGCTGAAGTCTATAATACCGGTGATGCGACGGGTGGTGGGGTCGAAGAGGATGTGTTCGCTCGACAGGTCGCCGTGCACGAGTGCGAGGGGAAGGTCGCCACGCTTTGGCTCGTGCAGGAGGGCTTTCACCACCATTCCCACGTAGGTGCGGACCCTCCCGGCGGTCATCTGGTCCAGGTAGCGGTCGAGCAGAGGGTGGTTGAGCAGGCGCTCGCTTTCACGATTGTAGAGCTCGGCGGCACTGCCCTCTATGATTCCATCTTCGGTGCGGCAGAATGGATATTCGCACGCGGGCACGCCCAATACCCGTGCTTCCTCGATGCTGAAGGAGTGCAGGCCGCGCAGGAATAGTGCCAGGTCGCGGGCGAAAGGCTCTTGCTCAGTAGGCTGTAAGGTCTGCAAGAACGCGAACGTGAGAGGTACACCCGTTATCCTGGGGTAACCTACAAACAGGAAGCCATTTCTGTGTTGTCGTCCTGAGTAAGTGATGGTGGGAACCGGGAGGCTCAATGTGGGCACAAGCCTGGGAAGCAAGGCGATCTCGCGTTCGAGGGCGCGCGAGCCTTCTTCGTTATATGCGAAGCGGAATAGCCAATCGCCGTTGACGGTATAGGCGCGGCAAAAGTCGCCCTCGCCCTCAAATTCCACTGTCTCAACAGTGATAGTGGGCACTTCGGCCTGTATTGTATCTATTGTAACTAGAGGATCATCGGGCAACATTCATATTCGCTTGTAGTGGCGAGGCATACCTCAATACTGTCGTATTAAAGAAGTGAGATCGTTGATCGTAGGGGCGGACCCGTGTGTCCGCCCTGGTTGGTGAGCCGCCAGGATCGGGGTACGCATAGAGGGCGGACACA
>JBAURA010000041.1:0-33329 GCA_049580985.1 Chloroflexia bacterium | reverse complement strand
CCTCGCTACCTCGGAGAATGGGGTAGATGGGGTTCATCAGGGGGAAGTTATCAGACTGGGTGCTTCCGATGACGAACGCCTCTCCGGCTGCGTTGACGGCGATACTGTCGCCGCCATCCGGCCAGGGGCCGCCAAGATATGTGGAATAAGCGGGCACACCGACGGGGGTGAACTTGGCGACGAACGCATCGCCGAAGCCACCCACCCCCTGGAAGGCGTTGATCACGGGGAAATCGGCCGAGCCTGTATAGCCCACAATGTAGGCGCTGCCCGCCGGATCGACGGCGATATCGTTGCCGACCTCGTCGCTAGTGCCGCCAAAATAGGTGGAGTAGACGAGGCCCGAGCCTGCCGCGTTCAGCTTGGTCACAACCACGTCGTGGAGACCGGCCATAAAGGGTTGGTAGGCGGCCTGAAGGGGATAGTTTGTGGAATAGCTGCGCCCCGTGATGACAACATTGTTCGTCGTGTCTACCGCTATGCTGAACGCCGCGTCGCTGTTCGAGCCTCCCAGGTAGGTGGACCACACCAGTGCCGAGCCTGCGGGGTTGAATTTGGTTACGAATGCGTCGGAGTTGCCCGCGTTCGCCGGTTGGTAGGCGTTGCTCACGGGGTAGTTGGTCGAATCGGTGCTCCCCGCTATGTATACGTTGCCCTGTGCGTCAACGGTGATGCCACGCCCGTAATCATCGTCATTACCACCCAGGTACGTGGAGTATAGGAGGGCCGACCCGGAAGGATTGAGCTTGGCGACGAATGTGTCGTTGCTGCCACCAAGGGTTGGCTGGAAAGGATTCGCGAGTGGGAAGTTCTGCGAGAGGGTATAACCGGTCACGTAGGCGTTACCCGCGGCGTCGGTGGCGATGTCATGTCCGAAGTCCCAGTGGGAGCCGCCCAGGTAGGTGATGTAGACGGGCTGCCCATCGCGGTTGAACTTGGCGACAAACGCATCCTCGATACCGCCGAAGTTGTTCTGGAGAGCGTTGACGCGGGGGAAGTTGGAGGAGTTGGTGTGGCCGGTGACGTAGAAGTTGCCCATGGGGTCCACGGCGATGCCGGTGCCGTTCTCGGCGAAGTTGCCTCCCAGGTACGTCGAGTAGGTGAGCACAGGGTCTATGACGAGGGGGAGTGCCGGATCGTAGCTGCCCAAAGCGAAGCGCACCGCGCCGTCCTCGGCCAGTGTATAGCGGACTTGCACGGGCACGCGCTGCCCACGAACGTTTTGCCAGGCGACCGGAGCCAGCTCGCTGAGCGCTACGTTGTCGCCGCCTGCCACCGGCCCTTCAACGCTTATCAGCAAATTATCGGACGCATCCAGGCTTGTGCTTTGCACGCCGGTATAGCGCCAGGCTATGAGGGAGGGGTCGGCTCCTGGGGCGACGGTGTAGGTGCCTTTGAGCAGGGGCACGCCTGCGCGCGCCTCCATGCTGCCACCCTCGTAGGTCAGGTCAATGCCGGGGTAGAGAGCTTTGTAGGTGACGCGCCCGTAGCTCTGCACCCCGGTGCGCCACTGGTCGGGGTCATCGCCGATGAAGTAGTTGACCGTGCCTGGCTGAATCTTATCGCCAGCCAGCGTAGCCGTGCCGCTCGCACCGATGAAACCGATACCCAGCTTAACTTGAGGATGCTCCGTGGTGCCGGTATCGCCTCCGGCAATCGGCAATTGCAGAGCTACACCCTCCTGGTCAAAGGAGAGAGCGCCGCCCGGAAGATGCGCTACATACCTGGCGCTCGTGCCCGATTGCCAGGCATCAGGCACGAAGCTGAGTGGGACATTAGCTTTGATTGGAGGGATGGCGAGCTGGCGAGTGAGTTGCGCCACCACATACCAGCCCAAAACGAGAGCGAAAGAGATGGCTACGAGCGCCAATATGCCGCTCCTGCTCAACCAACGGTGGGCGCTCATAAACTGGACGTGAGCAAACATGAACGAGGCCTCCTTGCCGAATTAGTGGGACGAACGTTGTCTTTGGTAAGAGCGTTGTGAGAGGGATGCGCGGTTGTGGAGGACTACCCAGGTAGCACTGACGTGTGGGAGGAGAATACTGCGCCAGGTCGCAAACTACCATGACATTAGAATACGCAACCAGTTACGCCCTACAGCACTCGGCGTGCCACTGCTCCAGAAGATTGCGTGTTGGGGCCCAGAGACCTGGGTTGAGGACGCACGTACCTGCGAGTTGCGCTTTGTTTTGTGAAGAAAGTATACAGCAGCCAGGCTGCCCTAAAGCTGCATTGCGGTATACGAAACTCATACAAGAATTCATACAAAGCTCATGCACTACGGATGGCCGACCAGCACTGCCGTCAACACCCCTACCAACACCCCGACGCGCACACCTACGGCTATACCGCTCCCGTACTGACAGGTCGATATTAGACCAAACATCCTAAAAGGCTTGTCAGGGTTGGGTACTCTCATCTTTTATGAGGTTGCTAACAGAGGGCGCCCTGAATGGCTCTCTTGGCTCATACGAACGACCATACTACCTTACAAGAGGCTGTGCTTGCGAATGAGACTCCACGATCTAGCATGAGACAAGTAGCATCGAACACGCAGGATTAGCCCCACCAAATGATGCTTTGAGTATTGATGCTCTCCCTTGCACAGCGCACTCTCCGACTGTATAATTATACTAAGAGTCGAGAAGCCTTCGTAATATCGCCTCGCTGTGGGCTGGTCTGCAACTTAACGGGACCACTGTGCGTGGCGTGCTATGTGAGCCGCCTTACCATCGGCTCATGTAGGGAAGCACCATGGATGTTTCCGCCGATCTTGAGATCGGGCTCCACCACCTTGAGAAGAACAGCTATGCCGTCGAGCTGCGTTTCAGCATATCGAACGACCAAACCTTCCAGGTTCCGGTAAGAGGTGTAGTAACCTTCGATTTCGAGAAACTGCTGGGAGCGAAGACCAACCCAAAGGCGTACGGCATGCTGCTGGGCCAGTATCTGTTCGCCGATGCCAATGTGCTCAGCCGGTATCGCAGGGCCCGCGAGGAGGCAGAACGCGTACCGGGCAACCCGGTTCTGTTACACTTGCGCCTCTTCATCTGGCCCGGCACCCCGCGACTCCATGACCTTTTATGGGAGATGTTGTGTGACCCTGAAAATGGAGAACCACTGACCACCGATCAGAATGTCCCCTTTTCGCGCTTCCTAAGTAGTAGCGCCGACCGGCGACGCCTGCGACTACACACACGCAACGACCTGAAGGCGCTGATTGCCATTGCCAACCCAACTTTGGCAGAGGGCGAATTCTCGTTCGATGGCGGCTCCCCCGTCACAATTGACGAGCAAGGCGAACGTGACCGCGCTATGGAGGCCCTGGCTGGATTACGGGTTGAGGCAATGCCGGCTCGAAGCGTTACCCTGGAGCACCTGGTGGAAGAACTGGGTAAGGGCTACGACATCGTTTATCTGGTCGCACATGGCGGCTTCAAGAATAAAGAGCCGGTGATTTTGCTGGAGGATGGTGCGGGTAAGGCAGCGCCCGCGTCGGGTGGAACGCTCGTCACCCGCATACGCGGCCTGACGAATCGCCCATTGTTGATGGTACTGGGCTCGTGTCAGAGCGCTGCGATGGACACCAGCCGTGATGACGGTGCTCTTGCGTCGTTGGGGCCTCAACTGGCGGAGGCGGGGGTGGCGGCGGTACTCGGTATGCAGGGCAATGTCAGCATGCGCACCGTGACTAGCTTCATGCCTGTATTCTTTAGCGAACTGAAACGGCACGGCCAGATTGACAGGGCGGTGACCGCAGCTCGAGGTTTCGTGAGCAAGAATCGGGATTTCTGGATGCCTACTCTCTTCTCACGCCTGCAGGAAGGGCGAATCTGGTTCTCACCCGGATTCGTCCTGGGCGGCGATAACGACTTTCGAGGCTGGGACTCGGTGCTAGAGAATATTGATTATGGACAATGCACGCCGATCCTCGGGTCGGGCATGCTGGAAGAGCTGATCGGGCCCACCTGGGCACTGGCGCAGAGGTGGGCCGAGCGGTATGGCTACCCCATGTCGCCTGGCGACATGGACGATCTGCCCCAGGTCGCGCAGTACCTGGCAGCCAGCGAGCAACAGATCACACCGAAGCGCGAGTTGATCAACCATGTACGTATGGAACTACTCGACCGGTTTGGCCACTTTCTTCCTCCGAACATTGACCGCAAAGACGTGGCGGAGGTAGTGAAATCCGCCGGCAGCTACCTGCGCTCTTCCCATGCCAATGAACCGGCTGCCGCGCGCCGTATCGAACCGCATGCGGTACTAGCCAGCCTGCCCTTCAAGGTCTATGTGACCACCAACCCTGACACGATGCTATTTGACGCGTTGCAAGACGCGGGGAAAAAACCGACGCTAAAGATCTGTCGCTGGAACGACCTCGATTGGCCCAAAGATCTATGGCAGATAGACCGAGATTACGTGCCCGATAAACACAATCCGCTTGTCTATCATCTATTCGGCCACATCAAGGTGCCACTCTCACTAGTGATCCAAGAGGATGATTACTTCGACTATTTGGTCGGTATCACCAGCAACAAAAAGCGCATCCCAGATGTGGTTTTGGAGGCCTTCTTACAGAACGCCTTGCTCTTCCTAGGCTTCAAACAAGAGGACTGGGATTTCCGGACGCTGTTCCGCTTCCTGGTGACCGGACAAAAGGGGGGCCTGATGAAGCTATACAATCATGTGGCGGCGCAAATTGACCCTGAGGAGGGTGCGTACGCTAATCCGCGAGGCGCACGCAATTACCTTAAGAGCTACTTCAAAGGCGAGAGAATAAGTATATATTGGGGCCGAGTAGACGACTTCACCGAAGAGTTGCGAGAGCGCTGGGAGGCGAAGCAGGCTGCCGAGCGAAGTGCCACAAATGGCTGATGCATCTGGCATTGACGTAGACGTGGCCCGGTATGAGCCTTACCCAGGCCCGCTCGCCTTAAGCGAGGAGAACGGCATCTACGGTCGCGATCGCGAACTGCGTGAGCTTTACAACCTGCTGGTCGCCGAGCGTATCACGCTGCTCCACTCTCCGTCGGGCGCGGGCAAGAGCTCGCTTATCCAGGCCGGGTTGATCCCCAGGTTGGAGGGGCGGCAGGTGGGTCAGCCGAGCCAGGATCAGGAGGCACAGGCTATATGGCGGCCACGCTTTGACGTAGTACGGATCGCCCGTTTTGGCGCCGAATTGCCTGTCGAATACTTAGCGGTCAGCCATAAAGCCAATTCCTTCGTGCTCAAACTCCTTGCCTCGCTGGAGCAGGCGCAAGAGAAGGAGGCCTTCACGCCCGCCGAACTGGCCGAGCTTACACTACCATCTTATGTGAAGCTCCGTTATGGCGAGCGCCAGACCTTCGAGGGCGAAGAACCCGAAACGGAGCAATCCCGTGCCCGAATTAATCGGGACGCGCCAGCCGGCGTCGTCTGGATATTCGATCAGTTCGAAGACGTGCTGACGGTCGAGCCGCTGGATGTTGACGCCAAGCGCGATTTCTTTGAGCAGCTTGGCGTCGTACTGGGCAGCCGCAACCGCTGGGTGCTATTCTCCATCCGAGAGGACTACCTGGGCCAGCTCGATCCGTACAGGGATCTGCTGCCTGGATACCTAAACTCCACGTACCGCCTGGCGCAACTCGGGCCGAACGCCGCCGCTCAGGCGATCCGCGAACCGGCCAGGATCGCCGGTGTGCCCTTTACCGAACCCGCGGTTAATCGCTTGGTCGAGGACCTGGGAACAGTGATAGTACAAGAGCCCGATGGCATCAAGCCGAGCGGGCGAGGGCCTATCGAGCCGGTGGTGCTACAGGTTGTCTGCCGTCGAATCTGGAATCATCGGCCAGTAGGCGCGCAACAGATGGGTGAGGATCTGATAAGCAACGGCGACTATGTGAGTCAGGCACTAACCGAATACTATGCGGAGAGCATAACCGAGGTCGCCGACACATGCAAGGTGTCGCCGAGGCGCATCCGAGACTGGTTCGAGCGACTGATCACGTCGGAAGACACCAGGGGCCAGGTGCCGCTCGAACTGAAAGGCGAGCAGGCATTGCCACTCGCTGCCATAGAGGCGCTGGTAGATACACACTTGATCCGCCGTGACGACCGGCATGGCACGACCTGGTTCGAACTCGCCCACGACAGCATGATCAAGCCGGTGTGGGAGGACAATAAGCGCTGGCGCGAGACGCTGAGGCCGCTGCAGAGGCGCGCGCCGGAGTGGGCCAGTACAGGCCGGCCGCAGAGCCTGTTGCTGCTCGGTGCAGAATTGCGTGAGGCTGAGCGGCAGGCGCGTAGAGACCCAGCAGAGTTACGCCAGGTTGAGCGCGAGTTTCTTCGTGCCTCTTCTGAGGCCGCGGCCGCCCGTCGCCGCCGGTTGCTGGTGACGGTTGCGCTCTTTGCCATCTTGTTCACCGCGTTAGTGGTGGTGTTGTTCTTCTGGAACGACGCCAGGATCGCGAAGGAGGAGGCCGTAGCGAGCAGTAAGACGGCTGTAGCGAGTGAGCAGGCGGCGGTGGCCGAGAAGCTGCGAGCAGACGCCAACGCCCAACTGGCCGACCAACAGCGCGCGACGGCGGTGGCCGAAGGAAATCGCGCGGACCAGCAGCGCGCACTGGCGGTTGCCGAAAGCACTCGTGCAGCTATCGAGGCTGACCTGGCTGTCTCCCGGGCGCTGGCGTTGGGAGCGTCGGGTCGGCTAAATGACCGACTCGACCTATCTCTCTTGCTGAGTGTGGAGTCACATGCCTTCACAGATACGGTCGAGGCGCGCGCCAGCCTTTATAGTGGGCTGACCCAGAGCGCTCGTCTCGCGAGCTTTCTCTGGGGCGAGCCGCGCTGGGCCTATGCCGTTGCCTTTAGCCCGGATGGCCGCACCGTGGCGAGTGCCGGCGATGACGGCGCGATCTGGCTATGGGACACGCAAACCCACCGGCTCCTTCGGTCGCTGGTGGGCCATGACGGCCAGCCGGTAACCGGGCTTGCTTTCAGCCCGGACAGCGGCATGCTCGCGTCCGGCAGCTGGGATAACAAGGTGCGGGTGTGGGTCGTCAGTAGCCCGCTACAACTACTGGAGTTGGATGGGCATACGGACGACGTGACCGCTGTGGCCTTTGCGCCTGGGGGCAAGATTCTGGTCTCGACAGGGAGAGAGGGCACGATTCGGCTTTGGGATCCTGTGGCACACATCCCACTTGGTCCGCTGCCCGGCGGTCACATTGGCGCAGCACTGGCCATCGTATTCTCGCCCAGGGCAAAAGGCTCTGTTGTCTTCTCCGTGGGCAGTGATGGTCTGGTACGCCGATGGGATCTCGACACACGCCAAGAGATCACGCCACCGTTGGGTGGAAGGGGAGTAAATAATCCTCTGCGTGCCGTCGCTTTCAGTCCGCAAGGCGACCAGATTGCAGCCGCAGGCGATGATGGTATGGTGCTCCTGTGGGACGTGAACGCGACCGGCAGAGACGTGGAGACGACCGGCAGCGAGCCGCAGATCATAAATGGCTCTGAAGGGATGATAAACGCGCTGGCCTTCAGTCCAGACGGCCAGACCCTGTTTTGGGCGGGGGCGGGGCAGACTATCCATGCCTGGAACATTAGGGAGGGACGGCCGGTATACATCCTGACCGGGCACACCGGCATCATCAACGCACTGGCGATGGCCGTCGACGGACGCACACTGGCCAGCGCCGGCTTTGGAAAAGAGGCCAAGGGCGCGACCGATGAACTAGCGGACGTTCGCTTGTGGGACTTAGGATCGAGTTGGCCTACCACGGCTATTTTGCCGGTCCCGGAGGGCGTGGTGACCAGCACCTCGGTGACGCGCGACGGAAGTATGCTTGCCTCTGGCGGGGCCGACGGCCTGATTCGCCTTTGGGATCTGCCGGCCGGTACCGCGCATAGGGAGCCGCTACGGGGCCATCAGGCGGGGGTGAGTGAACTGGCTTTCAGTCCGTTGGACGACACGCTCGCGTCGGTCGGGCTCGACGGAGAACTACTGTTGTGGAGCCAGCCCTGGGAGAAGCCGCTCGTGCTTACGGCGGGCAGCGCAAGCGAGTTACGGCCGCGCCTGGCCTTCAGCGCGGACGGCCATACGCTTGCCGTAGCCCTCGGCAGTCGGATTGACCTCTGGGATATCAATGCCACATCTGGGCCGACACGGACGCTGGACGCACAGGCACAGATCTCGGCGCTTCGATTTAGCGCGGATGGTCGCGTCCTGGCGGCTGGTGGTTGCTCCGCTCCCACACAGTTTGGCTGCCCAAATGGCGTGCTGCGCCTGTGGGAAATGCCCAGTAGCTGGCCTTTAGCCACCCCGACATCCTATCCCGAGCTGCGCACCGAACTTGCAGCCCTGGCCTTCAGCGCCGACGGCCGCACCCTGGCCACCGGCTACACTGACAGCACCATCCGGTTGTGGGACTGGCCCATGCTCACGTCGCTTGGACCGGCGCTCCAGGGCCACCAGGGGCCAGTTACCGACCTAGCCTTCAGTCCTGACGGTTTCACGCTCGCTTCGACTTCCAAGGATGGCAGTGTGCATCTTTGGCCTGCGCGCGGCGGGGTATCACCAGGCGCTTTGCTCTGGGAACAGGCGGGGGCCGAAAACGATTTGGCTTTCAGCCCTGACGGACGGCTGCTGGCTGTGGGCGGCGGTGGTGCTGCTGTGCTTCGGCTGTTGGATGTCGATCCCAACTCTTGGGTTAGACGGGCCTGCGCCATCGCCAACCGCAACCTGACTGCTCTCGAGTGGGAGCAGTATTTGCCCAAAGGCCTGCCGCGTCGCGCAACCTGCTCCAACCTGCCGCTCGATACTCCGTAGGAGTCGTTATGGAGGGCGAAGGCTCATATGATTGCCATTGGCTTACACAGGCCGGCCATGCGGTATCAAGGCGTGTCGCCTGGGGTAGTGTTACTGTTGATAAGCCTGGGACTGAACATTGGCTGGGCGGTAGCAGTAAAGCCACTCAACGCCGTAGACGAGCCGGCTCATCTACAGGCGATCCTGCAAGTACGCAATCAGCATATCCTGCCCGAGGTCCACTTTCGCTTCGACCAGGACCCGGCTGGCATTGTCGCTAATACGCCCGTAGATGATGCCGCCCGGGACTATGCTATTCACCTCGGCTACAGCCGCCCCCCGCTACTTCTCTGGCCTTACGAAGGGAGGCAACCTCCGCTATACTACATAGTCGCGGGACTAGTGGCGCGGATAGTCCCTGCCGATCCAGCGGCGGTGCTCTATGCTGGGCGCGGTGTCGCCGCTTTATTTGGAGCGTTGGCCGTTTATTACTGCTGGGCGACAACCCGTCAATTAGCCCCTTGCTCCCCCCGCCTGGCATTAGCTGTTGGCGGGTTTGTCGCGCTGTTGCCCCAGTTCTGCTGCGATAGTGCCGCGGCCTCAAACGACAGCACTATCAACTGGTTGAGCGCTGCCAGTTTCTATGTCTGGTGCCGTGGGCTGCGCGAACCTCGCTATGATCCGTGGTTGTTGCGCGCGGGCGCTCTGTTCGGGTTAGCCATACTGGCGAAATTGAGTGCCTTAGCCTTGCTCCCTGGTTTGGTCTTTGTCGTGCTGTTTCGCTCGCGCCAGGGAGTAGTAGGGTCCGGGAGGGGGTTGCGGCAATGGCTCCGGCAGATTCCGCCACTGGGGCTAAGTGTGGCCGGCGCAGCCCTGGCTGTCTGTGGTTGGTGGTTGGCGCGAAATGCCCTTATCTATGGGGAGCCGACCGGCAGCCTCGATCTTCTCCGTTTTTCACGGGGGCATTTCAATCCAATTGACTTCCAGTACTTTGGCAACGCCAACCTGTTCCTGACCTGGACTGTGCAAAACTTCTGGGGAACCTTCGGGTGGACGACCATTCAGCTACCCGGCGAATATTATAGGCTCAGCAACGTGCTAGGCATGGTTCTCATTGCCTTGACAGGCATAGCGGTGGTGGGGGCCGCCAGGCGCATGTGGGAGCGAACCATCGCTGTGTATACTGTGCAGATCGGGGTGGCGATGGCCGCAAGCACCGGGACTTTGCTCCTGGGTTTTCTTCAGTACAATACCATCATTTCCTTTCACCCACATACTCGTTTTCTCTTCCCCGTACTGTTGCCCATAGCCTTATGCATGCTCGGCGGTCTGGCAGCCCTGGCGCCCCGTCGTTTTCAAACGTTGGCGTTCGCTGTACCCATACTTTGGCTGGCTATACTCAATGCAGTAGGGTTGGTATTGGTTCTACGGACGTGAAGTAATCGTCACTAAGATGTCGTCAATTTGCCAGCCGATATGTGGTGTGCAGCACCCAGAGTAACCAGCTTCACCCCCAGTACCGAGGTTGAAGCGGAACAGGAGATTCCTCCCGGCGAAGGGCAGCAAGTTGACCTGGACTTTCGTATATCTACCCCCGGTATCACCTATCCAACTCGCGCGATTGTCGCCAAGCATTTGGCCGCCGGCGCGCGCGTTAGGCCCTGTAGAGCCGTTGTAGCCGTTTGCTATGAAGGATGTAGTTGACAACACATCTCGCCAGGATATACCTCCATCAGTGGAAGTTTCCAGCACCCCGGCGCTCGGTGCCGGATACGGATAACCTGTGAGGCCCAAATCATAACGATGCCAGAAGTCCAGCACGGCACTATTCGCGTTAGCCGGGATAGCGATGGGGCTGATAGTCGACAGGATCTGATTGGCGCTATTATCTTTATCGGGAGCAAATATTGCCCAATTGCCGCTGTGAGCGGTCCAGCCCGCGCCATTATTTGTCGTTCTGGCCCAGCCGGGTGGCCTTGGCGTGGCTACGGGTGGTACGGTGGGGACAGGGGTCGGTACAGGAGTACCCGCGACGTTCGATCTGAAGTTTCCGTATCCAGACTCGAATCCTTCGGCTAGCGGGTATGTTACCACAGGTACGGTGGGGGTAGCGGTCGCAACAGGGGCATCCGCGACGTTCAACTGAATGTCATCGAAGTAGGCACTGGCTACGGCGTTGTTGGCGGGCACCACCTCCATGTTGAGGGTCGCGTATGTGGCGTTATTGGGCACGGACCCTCCGCTGCCGAGTTGAAGCCATTGGCCGGTGGTTTGGAGAAAACGGAAACCGGATTGAGAAACAGGGGCTCCAACAGAGCAGGTATTATACCAGTAGAGTAATAGCCTGGCGGTGGGTTGCGCGTCCGACTCTGGGATGAAGACCCAGCCTGACAACTGATAGTGAGCGTTAGGTACCACCGGCACGCGGTTGCCGCCGGGGCAGGTGCCACCTCCAGCAACGCCGCTGCCCAGACGCTCCTTGGGGGCACTTGTAACTCTGGCGGAATAAGTCCCGGCCCGTCGAGGGCTAGTGGCGATGGACGCGCTGCCGCCGCCGATTGGCGTGGTCCAGGACGCCAGGGTGCCGTTCTCGAAATCGCCATTGAATACCAGGCTGGATGCCCAGCCGGGCGGACGAGGGGGATCAGGTATTGGGGTGCTAGGTGGGAGGCTAGGGTCGCTATGGCGAGCGAAGTCCTTCTCGAACTCTGCGTCGATCGGTCCCGGCAAGCCGACCACCCCCGCAGGGGAGGCATGAACTTGCTTTGTGGGCGGCACCTTGGTGCTGCCTGCTGGCCCAATCACTAATGCGCCCTCGGCGCCGCTTTTGACCGCCACGTCGACGCTGCCATCGGGCCACAGACGCACGCCGTAAAGAGTGCCTTGGGGCTGGGTGCAGGTAGCGCCTGCCGCGACCTCCAGAGGTAAAATCCCGTCGTTCACCACGACTACCCCCGGATTTGTCACGACCGTTCTATCCTTGTCCTTATTGGGATTATCGATAAGCAGAGTGACACTTTCCGGCTGGGTGCATGGGTAGCTCGGCCAGAGGCCCAGTTTCGTCGCTTTGCCCAACGTCAGACTACGCGCCGCGTAGCGCACGGGGAGGATGTTGCCGGCGTTAGCAAGGATGACATCGTCCGGTTGAGCGAGGGTAGCCCAGGGCGGCGGCCCGCCCACCGCTACGTCGTGCGGCATAGTTGGCGAGGGATTCGTAGCCCCCAGGTTCTGGCGGCAATTCGAGTGTTCGTGCCGTTGGGGGGGGTGGCAAATCCAACCCGCATAACCGTCGTAGGGCTGGATGAGGGCAGTGCGCAGGCGCGACACACCAAGCAGGCTAAGAAGCACATCGTTGGGCCGCGCATTTCCGGGGTGGTACTCGAACACCGCGCGCTCGAAGTATTGGACTGTATAGGGCCTGCCGTCGGTGGCGCTCTTTTCCTGGAACTCGTCGGAGATCGGCATCCCCTGTTGAGCCAGGCTACCGTTGGCCCGCCAGTATTCCAGGAATCGACCACCCAACCACTTTTCGGTCTTTTCGAAGTACATGGAACCAGCGCCAGAGTTGGGCCGCTGCCCCGGCGCGCCATTTGGGTATCTACTGCGATAAAAAGAGGCGCCGAGCAACGATAGAAGCACCTCATTGGTAGTGCCTCGGAACTCGGGATGGTACTCAAAGACAGCCCGCTCGAAGTATTGTACTGTGTATATTTTGCCGTCCTGCTGGTTGACTTCCATGACTTCAGGCGTAAGTGGATAGCCTTGCTGGGCGAGTCCGCCATGCAGGTTCCAGTAATTGGCAAAGCGTCCGCACAGCCGTTTATAAATACCGGTCAAATTCGCTGGGAAAGGTACGCAGCCCTGCTGAGCAAGCGGAGAGGCCATCCCGGCCGTGGAGGGGAAGGGCACAGCCACCAGGGCCAGCACAAGCAGTAAGTAGCGCGCCAGCGATACGCGCCGGTTGATAGTGGTAACCATAGCGACTCTCCTTTCGGATCGGTAGTGCTATGCAATAGCGATTGCTGCCCCAATCTACGACCAGGCCGGACAATCATTGATGATTGTGTTTCAAATGTCTCTTTAGCAGCCGGTCCGTTGTCTCAGATTCTGGCGATGTTAGCTATTGGACCGTTCATAAGCCCTGGTGTGCAGCATTAGAGTCCATTCGGGCAGAATCGTTGGCTTGCTACAACAAGCTCTTGTCGATTATTATAACACAGTTCTTGGAAAAATGTATCAGCAATAATGCAACATGAAGTAGCGACTCTGCTACTTCATGTTGCATTTTATGAAGTTTCCATACCCCGCCTCGAACCCTTCGGCTAACGGATATGTTACCGCAGGTACAGTGGGGACAAATGGGTCGGTGTAAGGACACCTACGACGTTCAACTGAAGGTCGTCGAAGTAGGCGCTGCCCTCGGCGTTGTTCGCGGATGTGATCTCCATGATGAATGCCGCGTGTGTGGCGTTAGGAGGCGCGAACGCTTGGCCGGTGATCTGAAGCCACTGGCCGGTGGCCTGGGCTATAGAGGTACCGGAGACAGCGACATGGCTTCCACCAGAGCAGGCACTATACCAGTTGATTAATAACCTGGCGCCGGGTTGCGCGTCCGACTCTGGGATGAAGACCCAGCCTGACCAGGAATAGGAAGTGGAGGGTACCACCGGCACGCGATTGCCGCCAGGGCAGGTGCCTCCCCCAGCAACGCCGCTGTTCGCGCCGGCCTTGGCGACGCTCGTAATCCTGGCGGAATAGGTCCCGGCCCGTCGTGGGCGAGTGGCGATAAAGGCGCTGCCGCCGTTGATTTGCGAGGTCCAGGTAGCCAGGGTGCCGGTCTCGAAATCGCCGTTGCTCAGCAGGCTGGACGCCCAGCCGGGCGGTTGTGGTGGATCGGACGGTGGGGGGCTAACTGGGCGACTAGGGTCGTTATGGCTAGCGAAGGACTTTTCGAACTCTGCATCGATCGATCCTACTGCGACGACCACCCCGGCCGGAGAGGCATGGACTTGCTGTCCGGGTAACACCCTGGTCCTGCGGCCCGGTGGCACGATAACCAAAGCGCCCTGGTCGCCGCTTTTGACGGCTACATCGGCGCTCCCGTCAGGCCACAGACGCACACCGTAAAAAGTGCCCAGGGGGTGGACGCAGACATTACCGACCTGGACCTCCAGAGGTATAGACCCATCATTCACCACGACCTCCGCCGGGTTTGCAAAGACCTTGAGGTCCTCGGGATCACCCATAAGCAGAGTGACGCCGTGCGAGGCAGTGCATGGGGAGCTCTGCCAGAGACCGAGTTTTGTCGCATTCATCAGCGTCAGGCTACTTGTCGCGTAGCGCACAGGGAGGGGGTTGTCGGCGTTAGCAAGGAGGATATCGTCTGGTTGAGCCAGGCTGGCTGTTGGCGACGGCCCTCCTTCCGCTACTTCGCTCGGCATACTTTCTGGATCTGGCCCCCCCAACTGTCCTTGAAGGCAATTCGAGTATTCGTGCAGATGCCGAGGGTGGCAAATCCAACCCTGATAACCCGAGTAGGGTTGGACGAGGGCACTGTACAAACGGAACACGCCGAGGAGTTGGAGAAGCACCTTGTTGGTCGTCGTAAGCTCGGAATGGTACTCGAACACCGCGCGCTCGAAGTACTGGACGGTGTAGACTTGGCCGTCGGAGGCGCTCTTTTCCTGGAACTCGTCGGAGATCGGCATCCCCTGCTGAGCCAGGTCACCATTATCGTTCCAGTATTGCAGGAATGGGCCACCCAGCCACTTGCCGGTAGCTTCGAAGTATCTCGAATCAGGACCGGAGTTGGCGTGCTGATCGGGCGCGCCAGATGGGTATTTTATGCGGTAAAAGGAGTAGCCGAGCCGGCTGAGCAACACCTCGTAGTCGGGGTCCTCCTGCTCAGGGTGGTATTCGAACACCGCCCGCTCGAAGTACTGCACCAGATAGGGCTTACCGTCCTCCTGGCTGATTTCGGTCATTTCAGGCGTAAGTGGATAGCCTTGCTGGGCCAATCCGCCCTTCGAGTTCCAGTAATCGGCGAAGCGGCCGCAGACCTCTTTATAGATACCGGTCACATTGGGCGGAGAGGCTATGCAGCCCGGCGTAGCAGGCGAAGCAGCTATCCCGGCGGTGGGCGGGAACGGCACAGCCACCAGGGCCAGCATAAGCAATAAGTAGCGCGCCAGCGATACGCGCCGGTTGATGGTGGTAACCATTGTGGATCCTCCCTTTGGACCACTGGAGCCGCGCAATAGCGACTCCCTTCGCTATTCCCTTTCACTTATCCCTTAAGCAGTTGGTTCTTTCCTCGCTGTTTGGGCTGGACATGAACTCTACCATGCTGTAATCAGAGTCCACTTTTTCAGAACCGTGGGCTTTGTACAAGACGATCCTTGTCGAGTATTATAGCGCAATTTTTAGGAAAATAGAGCAGTAAGACTGCCGGATCATGGGCGAGCAATTTTGCTAGTTCAATTGTCACCACAGCCATGTTGCTGCTGACATAGGTGGTCACCGTCACCGAACCGACGTCGCTTATGATATCTTGCAGCGCGCCAATCAAACTCTGCCCAAAGTCCCTTATACCCTGGCCGAGCCGATATCGTCGAGAAGGCAATAGGCGACCTCGTCTCTTTGTTGGAGAGCATGCACAGGGCCGCCCTCAGTTCTGCCAGTCTGCCAGTTGTGTAGACGTTGATGACCACATGTTCGGCGACCGGTATCCTGGTTGCCGTCGAAGCCCCTTCTCCATTACCGGCCAGCGAGATGGGTGTGCCGATAGTTGGGCCTGGGTCTGTATCAGGTGGAGACCTGCGCTACGCTGCCGTTTGTTGCGATTTGTGGTGCACCCCCACTTTTAGGTTCAGTGGATTGGGTGCCGAACACCTATCCAGAGAAGTTGAGCGACGGTGGGTTAGCGGCCTCCTGATCCTTCTTCGGCAGCGGCAGGCGGGCGGCCGGGTCTCCGAGGATAACGTAACTGCGGGCGTCGTTGTTCGCCGTCCAGATATTGGAGAGATTGGCGTCGTCGGCAACCACGCCGAGTTTGATCTGGCCTAAAATGTATCTGAGGTTGGTCGACAGTGCAGCATAGCGGTCATTGAAATGTTCCATAGCCCAGCCGATACGCTCCCCACGGGTGATTCGCAGTAGAGTATCGCGGAAGGTGTCGGTTTGCGAGTTGACTTGCTTCTTCCATGAAAACGAGCAGTTCCAGGCGCGCTCTACATGGGCAACATTGGCAAGCGCCCCACCCCCAGGATGACTCAGTAAACGTTGCGGCAGGTGGGCCACCAGTGAGCGGGGTGCAATCTGGGCGCTTTTGCCCACGCGGTGGCCGAAGTCATCAAACTTTGGAATACCGCCACCATAGCAAGCGAAGTGAAAGGCGATCATACCGTGCAGTTGCGCGTCGTCGGCAACATCGTCGGCTGAGAAGTAGTGCTCCTCGGGGATGGGGCGTCCGAACCACTCCTCAGGGCCCGGCCAGTCGCCGCAAAGCAGCGCACCGTGGTGGTGTTCGAGGCGAGGATCATTCAGTTTGAAGCCCATGCCGTGGCTGGCGGTAAAAAGGAGGCTCGGGGTATCCGCACCACCTAACAGGCGGGTAAGTGTTTCCTTGGTTGCTTTCTCGGGCGGTACGAGGCTCAGCGTCCAATCTTTGCGGCGGTTGATGAGGTCGGCATAGAGAGGTGCCACTAGTTCGTTGGCACTGCGTTGCGTTGCCTTGTCGTCCGGGTTGGCTACGCCGAAGAACGTGGCATTGCGTGTCCGGAAGCCCTCGCCTCGTTCAGCGGCTTTCTCGGCTTCGACCAAGCTCTGAGCGTAGCGTGCGTACTTGGCCAGTCTTTGCTCATCACTCTCATCGGGCCATGTCTCAAAGTAGAGCCTGCCGATGGCATAAACAACATCGAGCTGGTATTGGAAGGGGTAAGGGATCTCCTCGGGGCTGCCGACGATCAACAGGTAGTAGGGGATAACGTCTGGGTTGGCAGCCTCTCCGGGTGAGCGCCCATGGCGCGGCAGCCACGTGAACGCTGTATCATCCCGGATATAGCCGTCGGCTCCGCAATACTCTTTGTAACGGTCTGGGTTTTCTCTGGTGGCCTGCGATTTTCGCCAATCCAACAACGTTTTGAGCGCATCCCTGAGGGCATCGAGTTCGACTTGAGGCATAGCGGCCGGGAAGATCACCCCCCAGCCAGCATAGGCTAGGTCTTGCGGATCCTCCACCGTTTCCACCACGCCGAGATGAGACTCGCTAATGGTGTCGTTACGCCACTCTAGCTGACTTAGCACATCATCTGGGGGTTGGCCCTCTTGCTGCACCAGGGCTGACAGCTCCCGCGGGGTCAGCGGCGGCAATAGATATTCACCATTACTCCCATCAATGCCATTGAAGACCAGTTTCTCTTCAGCCATCTCCTCCTCCTTCTGGTTGGTCAAAGTGAAAGCATGAGAGCTGGAAGAAATGATGGTAGAGCGATGTCTCTCAATATACTATATTACTATCTTTTGGTGGGTTTAGCACTTTCCTCCTGTCTTAGCGAAGAAACGCCAGGCCAAACTGAGGACCACGAACGACTCCTCGCTAGTAGATGAGACTTACATAAAAGTGAAGAGCCAGTGGATGTACCTCTACCGGGCTGTCGATTCTGATGGCAATACCATCTGGCACATACCTTGCTTTAGATAACACGAGTGCAGTTGGGCGTCTACTGCTTCATACCATTCCATCACAGCACCGACTGCACATGCATACCTTCCGCGCAGGGCCACTGCATTGCAGTCCGCGATGTAGAAAGAAGAAGCCATGCGCGTATTAATGTTAGTGTCGGAGGCCCCGCCGATAAAGAGCGGGATCGCACGGGTTGCCGGAGAACTCACTGAAAGACTTGGCCGGTTGGGCGTCGAAATAGATGTACTCTCGGCAAACGAAATCCCACGAGCAACTTTCAAAGAGTTCAGATTCAGCTCGCTCAGCTTACGGTGGCCCGAAATACAGAAAAGGCTGGGAGAATACGATATATTGCATATACATGGTTCGGTGCCCACGTTCAGCGAGGCTGCCCTTCTACTTGGAAGGCTTGGAAGCAGGTTAGTGCGAGGGGTGTCGGCGGTTGTGTATACACACCACTGCGACATCGATCTTGAGGGGCTGGAGCTTACGGTACGCAGCTACAATAGAATGCACCGGCGCTTGCTCCGGCTGGCAGATCATGTGGTAGCCTCTACTCCCAGCTACGCATTGCAGCTTGAGGCAGTGGCCAGGCCCGGACGTGTATCGGCCGTACCGTTCGGTGTGGATGCCGCGAGGTTCAGCAGCAAGAGCCGGAAGCCTGAGCGCTTCAACGTGTTATTCGTCGGGCAGCTGCGGCCTTACAAGGGTGTGGATGTGTTGTTGCGCGCCTGGCGCAATGTCGATAACGCCGATCTACATATCGTGGGCACCGGACATGAACGCGAACATCTCGCTGCTCTCACCGAGGAGCTTGGGCTAAGCTCGGTCCATCTGCATGGCGCGGTGTCGGATAGGGAGCTGGCCGACTATTACTCGAAGGCGCACGTCCTGGTGCTGCCCTCGACGCGCAAAGCAGAGGCGTTCGGCCTGGTCCTACTCGAGGGAATGGCGGCAGGGTGCGTGCCGGTGGCTTCGCGCCTCCCTGGCGTTACCGATGTGGTGGGCGATACGGGCATGACGTTCCCGGTCGGTGACAGCGACGCGCTGGCAGATGTACTTCTGCAATTGCGAGACGACGTGGAGATGCGCCGACAGCTATCGGTGCTTGCCGAAGAGCGCGCTTTAATCTTTGACTGGGACCACACCGCACAAGCCTATCTGGATATTTACAAGCAAGCTTATCTTGGCCGCTTGCTGGAATTGAGCATGGGACGTGGCGAAGCCGGTACGGAAACGTTACAGGAGTGGCTGGTCGAGGTAGCTCGCCAAACCGATGCTGATAGGGCCTCGCTCATGCTATGGCCGGCAGGCGAGCACGAAATGAGGATAGCTGCCAGCGTAGGAGTAAAGCCGGTGGTAGTTGCCAACACGTCGCTGCTGATTGGCCAGCGCATAGCAGGGCATGTGGCTCAAACAGGGAGGCCACTGCTGGTCCAAAAAGGAGGCATGCCAGAAACGGTTCCACTTTACGAGGCAGAGCCTGACCTGGTATCGTCGCTCGTGCTGCCGATCCGCTTCGCCGGCTCGACGGTAGGAGTGCTGAACCTGGCTCGTGGAGAAGAGCGTCCGCCTTTCAGCGACATGGATAGACGCTGGCTGCACAGGCTGTCCTACCAGATCGCGCCCCTGCTCGGGGGTATTCGCCTCAACTCATACGGTATGGCTGTGGACTCGGTGGACGAGGAGAGTAGGCGTGTGCCTTACGTAGTGGCATCAAATGCCTCGTCAGTAACCGGGCAAGTAGAGATCGACGATGATGCAATGCAACCGGCAGTCAGAGTTCCCGTCAGTGGGTATGCCGATGTGGGATACCGGCCTGAGAAGATGAGTGCGCAAGATGTGCAAGATGTAATCTCGATTGTGACAGAGGGATGGGGAGGCCACGTGTCACAGGGCGCTGGTTTAGAATGGGCGGGGTGAGGACAGCTAGCCCACGGTTGACAGGCAGGTAGGCGTTGATTAAGGGTAAGCTGCGCGGGCGCTCCGATACTCTTTGGCACCCAGCCTCAACACCAGGCGTAGTGTTCGATGGCCGCTATGTTCAGGACCGCTACCATGGTATCGGGAGGTACGCCTTTCAGGTCCTCAAGGAGCTGATACAGGTGTTACCGGAGGTACACTTCGCGGTGCTGCGCGATCCCGGCGCGCCTGAGAGCCGGTTTGAGTGGTCAGCCCTGAGCGCGGGGCGATCCGTAGTGCTCCGCGACGTGCATGCACATGTATTCAGCTTGACGGAGCAGGTGGCGGTGCCCTGGGCATGCTTTGCAGAGATGCACCCAACGGCGCTCTATCATAGTCCGTACTTTGCCTTGCCCTGGGCGTTGCCGGGCAGGAAGAGTATCATAACAGTCCACGACTGCATATTTGAGCATGACGCCCGGTATATGCCTCAACGCTGGGCACGCCTCTACTACAGGTTGCTGATGCACGCCTCCACGAGGCGGGCGCGGGCGATAGCCGTACCCTCCCGCGCGACGGCGAGAGATTTGCGCAGGTTCTATCGTGCCTCCAAACGCAAGATCCTGGTAACACCGGAAGCGGCAGACCCGTCGTTCCGGCAGATAGAAGATAGGGGCTTAGCCGAGACTGTGCGCTGGCGCTACAGTCTTCCAGCAGGGTTCGTCCTTGCGGTGGGTGCGCGCAGGCCGCACAAGAACTTCGCGCATCTCGTGCGCTCCTTAGCCCACGTGGAAGGAGCCACGTTGGTGTTCGTAGGCGACGCCGACGAGCGCTTCCCGGACGAGACGGCAGAGGCCGCAACTGTTCTGGGAGAGCGGGCGCGCTTCCTGGGCAAGGTGCCGGAGGACGACCTACCGGCCTTATATAACCTGGCAACCGTGGTGGCATGTCCCTCGGTGATCGAGGGCTTCGGACTGCCGGTGCTCGAGGCCATGTCATGTGGGACACCGGTGGTGTGCTCCGACATAGCGGTTTTCAGGGAAGTGGCGGGCGAGGCGGCAGCCTACGCTCCACCTACGGATGAGCAAGCCTGGGCGCTGGCTCTCAGGCAGATACTCGATTCCAGCGAGCGGCAAGCAAGCCTGAGCGATGCCGGGTTGGCACGCAGTCGCCAATTTACATGGAGGGCGGCGGCGGAAGCCCTGATTCCTGTCTATCGCTCGTTGGGCATAACCAATTCTGCGTAGCTAACCTACAGTTTATGCAGTAGCGGCAAGCTACGCACAATACGCAGTAGATCGTATTTTGGTCCTATGACCGTCGTAATGGCGGCTCAAGGACCATTTTGCTATTGCCGTGCCAACTGCCGGTCCGGTAAACTAAGGGCGCGACGAGCGGCAGCCAATGTGTTGCCTCTTGTAGTCGTCGTAAAAGCTTGCATGTATCGCATTAAAAGGACACACATAACTCATGCAGACGCTCAAGTTTTTCCTGTCAGGAATCATTTTATTCACGCTTTCGCCGTTCGCCAGTTTCCTTGGCCCGGTCTCCACAGGCTACACAGCCAGGTCTCAGCAAGCCAGCTCCTTTGCCATATCAGGGTCCGGGTTGGCCCTGGTCGACGGTGATGAGTTGGACAGACCGCGACCCACCAAGACCCCTACCCGCACACCGACCGCTACACCAACCCGCACACCGACTGCCATACCTACGGCACCCGGCACTCCCATCCCAACCAACACTCTCGCTCCATCGCCCAGCCCGACGTCAACAGGCAGAAAGATGTATGGGCTGGTCGGGCAAGGGCGCACTTACGAGACGCTCAATCCCTCGTTGCTGCAAGCGGAGTACAACGCAGGCGTTCGGGTCAGGCTCTTGGAGCCGGAGTGGGACGCATTCCAGCGCGGTGGCCCGTCCGAGTGGAACCAGGACGCGGTGAACGCCCTCCAGCAGAAGATCGATACTTTCGTCTCATATGGCCCCGATGTGACGCTGATCCTTGACCTGGGTATGCAGTACGCGCCAGGGTGGGTGTCGAACATCGATCCGCTCATGGACCAGTACGGCAACCGTTGGATCGACCCTCGCGGCGGCGTAAACGTCTACTGGAGCCAGACCGTGCGGGGTTACGCCAGCACCTACATAAACAGGCTCTTCACCACCCTGAACTTCCGGGGCAGGCTGTGGGCAGTGCGTGTTGGGCCGCTCGGCGGCGAGCTTATGTATCCCAACGTTCATTACAGCGACCGGACCGAGAGTTTCTGGGCGTATGACGCCACCGCACAGGCGCAATCGCCGGTACCTGGTTGGCGACCGGGCCAGCCTTCGCCCAACCAGGAAGGCTCGCGCTTCTACCACTGGTACACGGATAACCTGGCGAGTACGTTCAACTGGTTCCTCGGCGAGATCCGGCGTTACTACGCAGGCTATGTCTCCCCGGTTATTGCCGGGGGTGGCATGTGGCCGATTGCGGTCAACCAGTTGATCGCCAGTAACTTGACGTTCACCGATCCTTGGTGGTACGGAACGGGCAACTACTGGTACAGGACCCTGCCAATGATGGGCGCAGGCGATGCCAACGTAATGTGGTGGGCGTCGAGCGTAGGCGACGGCTTCGGCAACGACAACGATATGTTCTGGTGGGGCTGGAGCGCGACCAAGCAGATCGCCTGGATGGCGCAACAAAACGCGCGCAAGGTCTTTGCCGAGAACGTCGGCCACAACCCGTATGACACTTCGGGCGGGGCAGACCCTCGTACTACGATGCAGTGGATGTTCAGTGCCATGCAAAGCTACGGCTACAGCGGCATTCTCTGGATACGAGAGTCCGATATGTCCGACCCACGGTGGGCTTCGCTGCAACAGTATGCCTACATGATCTCGCAGTATCCTTAGCGGACATGAGCAGATGAAAAAGAAAGCGCACCATCAGTAGGTGCGCTTTCTTTTTGCAGATTATGGGTATACAGATAATTCCCACAGAGAATAGCCGTAGCGGGTGCCGCGCTGGGTCATCCACAACCTGACGTAGCGGCCATTGGCGGAGGCATAGACCACTTCGTAGGCGCCCTTACCCGACTCGGTTGAGTAGAAACTGGTCCAGTCAGACCCGTTCTCCGATACTTGCAACTCGTAAGACCGAGCGTAGGCGCGCTCCCAGGCAAGGGTCACGCGGCTGATGTTGGTGCTCTGGCCCAAGTCTACGTAGATCCATTGAGGGTCGCTCTCTAAAGAAGACCAGCGAGTGGAAGCGATAGAGTCGAAGGCACGTTGCGCCGGGTAGCGCGATACATCCTCAGTAGAGGAAGCTACCGCAGGCTTGCCCACCGACATACTGTCCGCACCGATCGTGTCCCAGCGGATCGGCTTGCTGTAGTCGAGACTGTATACATAGGTGTTCCACAACCTGCCTGGGAAAGTGTAATTGAGGCTGCCATTACGCTGTACCCAGTCGTAGTATGGCACGTTCGCGCCGTGGTAGCGCTCGTATAGAGCCTGGTCGTTCAGAATTGCGTACGGAATCTTTCTCTCGGCAATATCCATGGGAACAACGGGGTTTCCGAAGTCGGAGAGGAACGAGACGGCGTAGACCACGCTCTTGGGCAGCAGGTAGAAGTCCAGCGGGTCACGTCCGACAACCGAGGAGCCTGGGGGCGCTACCTGGTTGAGGTAGCCTTCTATCTGAGCGAAGCTGTTGTCGGTGCTCAGCACGTATCGCTGTACCCATGCAAAGGACATGAAGGCCAACAAAGCCGCCATGCCCAAAAAGATAACCGGTTGGGTAAGCTGCGCAAGACGGGTGCGAACGGGAACTCGCAAACGCTCATAGCCTGCGCCTGAGACGAGGCTGGACTGACCGGCAGCATGGCGGGTGAGCAGATAAGGCCCTGCCACCACCGCGTAGGCCACCGTCATCATCACAAAGGGCATGAGCACATAGAAGAACTGCTCGTTGATCACCCCACCCAGGACGACAACCGCCCCAAAGAACGCGTAGCAGCCTATGATGAGCGCCGACAGCAATTCGAAAGGGGTGTCACGAAGTCCTCGCCTGAAATGGAGGTACAAGACCAGCAGGGCGATAAGCCCAGCAGCGCCCAGCAGCACAAAGGAGGGCCAGTAGTCGTATAGGCTGGTATTGAAGCTTCGGGCCACCGATGTACCCGGTCGCGCTATACCTGTATCCTGAAGCGAGCCGGTGATGCGCCTGAAGAGCCAGGTCTTAGACTGCCACCAGATATCGAAGCTACCGCTGAGGGCCGCCCACAGAGGGAAGAGGGAGTAGACGGCCAGCCCTGTGACAAGGGGAAGCAGAAGCTCTTTTAGCCTATCGCGGCGGAAAAGGAGGGCATGAAGCGCTAAGGCGGGAAAGTAGATGAGGGCCAGCTCTTTGGACAGCAGGGCGAGACCGAACAGCACTCCCGCTGCGATCAGCCAGGGTCGCCGCTCGCGCCAGTTGTCCTTCCGTAGTGATAAGAAGTAGGCCGCAACCAGCAACACGCCAAAGAGCGTGGCAAGCGGCTCCAGCATGTTGAAGTGCGTACGGCGTATGACGTATGGGTCGAGCATGAAGAGCAGGGCCGCCAGCAAGCTGGCCCACCGGTTGAAAAACGCGCTTCCGAGGAGAAAGAGCAGCGTAGCGATAAGGGCGCCATACACCACGCTAAGGTACCGGCCCGCCAGGATGGCGTTGTAGAGGTTGTCGCTGGAAAGAGGCACTTCCGGGGTGAGCAACGGCTCGCCGATAACGATGGGTCGCTCGAGGAGCCGTGAAAAGAGCGGACTTTCGCCGATGCCGAGCGCCTTGAAATAGATTCCTTCGATCACGAAGAAGAGTGGCGGGTGCACGAAGAAGGGCTGTGCGTTCCAGAGGGTCATCCCGGTACGATGGAATGCGACACTCTCAATCGCGTAGGTGGCTTCGTCGTGGTTGATGTCGATAGCCTCGCCGCTCCGAAAGCTGGCAAGGAAGAACATAGCAACGAATATCACCAGGGCAAGCACAGATGTAATAATCTTCCCTTGTCCACCCACCCGCTTGATCGGAGCAGGCATGGGTTGGTCGGAGCGCGGAGGCTCCTGTTCAGGTTGTATTAAGATCTTGTCTTCTGTTTCGACTGCCATTCCATTTACCTTCTAGCTATTCTTTCTCATCATAGACTGCTTTTTCGACCTGCTCTGCCACCTGCCATATTTTCGCCCAGTCTGTTGAGGATACCGATCAGGCGAGAAGCGGCGATAGAAATCGATGCTAAGCTCCGGCTTACTCCTGTCCGCGGTTGGTCATTTGTGAGCACCGGTAGCTCACTTGCACGTATCAGGCCAAGGATGCAGCAAACAGCAGCGTAAGCCGAAAAGGTGCCGGCTACCCAGATGGCGATCAGAGGCCTATCTGTCCCCGCAAGACCCAGGCCAAGCGGGAGAAGCAACACTGCCAGTAGACCAACCGCCAGCGCGGTCCTGCCCAGACTCCGTATGCGAATACCTAACGTGCGGGCTTGCCACGCCAGCCAAGTTAATGCGAGCAGGCCGGCCAGCGATGAAGAGATGGCTGCCCCCAAGGGCCCCAGGGCGGGCACCAACCACCACAGTGCCGCCAACTGCGCTATCACAGAGATGGTCATCACAAGTGCAGGGCCCAAAGTGCGATTGGAGCCTTGCAGGATCGCTGCCAGGCCACTGGCGAAGGCCAACAGGGCGCTGGCCGTGCCAAGCACCGAGAGTACAGGGGCCGACGATGCATAGCGCTCTGGGAAGAAGAAGCTTACCACGGCGGGGGCCGCCACCACTATGATCGTGTGCATGGGCAGAACAAGGAGAGCAAGCCAGCGCAGCAACTGCTCAGAAGGTGCGGCTGCAAAACCGGAACGAGACGCGCGGGCGATTCGCGGGTAGAAGGCGGTCACGAGAGCAGTAGCGACGAAGAAGGGCGCGCGAGCCAGCACCGCGGCGATCTGATAAGCACCCGATAGAGCGTCAGAGTTGCCACCCGAAAGGAACTTCACGGCCAACAGATCGATATTGGTCAGGATAATGCCGCCGAACACCGCAAGGGTCAGAGGGAGCGCGTCACGAAGGGCGCTCAGGCCGCCCCAGCCACGCGCGAGCCAGAACCGCTTGTCCAGGATCGCCCAGATGCTCAGCCCGGAGGTGAGCACTGCCGCCAGGGCGAAGCCGGCCAGGGCACCCACAGCGCCCATCCCCAGGAGGACCAAAGCCACGCTGGCAGTCGTATTTACCACGGCCTCAGCGATGCGGATGGTCGAGAGCCTGCGGAAACGTAGCAGGCCCTGCAAGGCGGCATCCGGCACAACGCTGATGCCCAACGCCATCACCGTAATGACCACGAGGACTATAAGGAGGCTATAATCGCCTGACAAGGGCAGCCATCCATACAAGAACCCGAGACCTAACGCAGAAACCAGTATCGCCGCGAGCAGCAGGTTCGCAAGCCAGGCGGTCTTGTAGGTGCGCCAGGCTTCGGAGCCGTCAGCACTCTCGAGCGGACCAGCCCCTCCCGCGCGGCCAATAGCGCGAGATACGACCCAGGGAAAGCCCGCCGAGAGAAACCATACGCAAAGCAGGATGATCGTCTGGCTTACGCCAACGCGGCCATACTCCTCTGCCGGCAAACGCCAGCCCATGACAACGTTGAGAGCATAGTTGAGCACGCCCACCACGAGGGCGGCGGCAGTCATGAGGAAGGCGTGGCGGCTGGCTCCGGCGCTCTCGACTGAACGGTCGTGTGCAGCGACAGTAGCGACTTGAGTTGGAGCTGCCTGGTTCGAGCGCTCTCCCGCGCGAATGGGCTGTGGCGTTCCCTGGCGCACCTGTACGTCCAAAGAGCTACACCTCGTCCGTGACGCTGGCCCGTGGGCGCCCCAGGTAGGTGGATATGGGCCTCGAAGGTACGCGGTACCAGCCGTAGACGTAACCATATAGAACGGCATAAGTTGACAGGGTCTTGAGGGGGCGGAAGCCGAACACCAGCTTGCGAACAGGGTCGAAGTAGAAGTGGACAAAGAGCGCTATGGGGAAGGCCAGCGCCGCACCCACCAGCGCCAACTTGCCGTACCACTTATCCAGAGGGAGCACCGCCATGCCACGCTGAGGATGCATGCGGGCTTCGGCGGCATGGCCGACCCCATACCAGAAGCTCTTGCGCAACAGGTCTCGCACGCTGCCCGGAGGGTCGTGGTACACCCACGTGTTGCCCACTACCAGCATGCGCCAACCTTGCCGGCGCACCCGGTAGAAGAAGTCGGTATCTTCGCCACTGCGGGTAAGGCTTTCGTCGAAGCCGCCCGCCTGCTCGAATGCCGCGCGCTTGACCGCGCAGCACGTGGTGGTAAGCGCCGTGTACCCATATCTATCTAAAGGCGGATTGCTTTCGAGGGTGAGCGGCACGATGGGATAGACCATGCGCGGCACCTGGCGCGCGATCGCCTTCTGGAGCAGGCTGGCTTCCCTGGCGACTACTTTGGACGTACCAGCTACGCCGACGTCGTCGCTGCCCAGGGCTGCTACCGTCTTCTCAAGCACCCGCTCGTGGCCGAAATAAGCATCGTCATCGATGAAGAGGAGGATATCCGCGTCTGTACGCTTCGCGCCCAGGTTGCGCGCTCGTCCTGCCGGGCTTACGCCCTTTACGATTTCTACGCTGTAATTCTTGTAAGTTTGGCTCTCTATGCTCTGCATGAGCCTGCTTACCTCGCCCGACCATGAGGGCACGATGATGGCTACGCTTGGCCCAGCCGGTGCGCTGGGCGAATTATGAGCTTGCTTGTTCCTTGTTGTTCTCACCGTTGCACTTTCTATGTATGGAGCGTCCGGTAGCTCGGCATCGGCGGCGCGGGCGCGTCCCATGTATTTGGGGGGGACATCGACGGCTCCCTTCTTGTACGAGCCGTAGACGTAGCCGCAGAGAACGGCATAAGTCGAGAGAGTCTTGAGAGGGCGGAAGCCGAACACCAGCTTGCGAACAGGGTCGAAGTAGAAGTGGACGAACAGCGCCACAGGGAAGGCCAGCAATGCACCCAATAGCCCCACCTTCCCGTACCATTTTTCGAGAGGTATCACTTCCATACGCCGTTCGGGGTGCTTATGAGCTTCCAGGGCATGGCCGACTCCATACCAGAAGCTCTTGCGCAACAGGTCTCGCACGCTGCTTGGAGGGTCGTGGTACACCCAGGCCTCACCCGCCACCAGGATCTTGAAGCCGAGTTGGCGCACCCGATAGAAGAAGTCGGTGTCTTCCGGCCCGGTGGTCAACTCCTCGTCGAAGCCCCCTACCTGTAGGAATACATCGCGCTTCACGGCGCAGCACGTGGTGGTTATCGCGGTAAAGCCATATTTATCGAGAGGTGGATTGCTCTCAAGAGTGCGTGGCACGATTGGGTAGACCATGCGCGGCACCTGGCGCGCTATCGCTTTTTGGAGGAAAGTGGCCCCCTGCGACACTAGCTTGGACGTGCCGACCGCCGCCACCTCAGGGTCGCTCTCAAGCAGGGTGACGAGGCTCTCAAGCACGAGGTCGTGGCCGAAATATGCATCGTCGTCTATGAACAAGAGGATATCGCCACAGGCACGTTGTGCACCGACGTTGCGGGCACGCGCGGCCGGGCCGATACCCTTCACGACTTCGACCGTGTAGTTCCTGTAGGTCTGGCGCTCGATGCTCCGCATTACGCGTTGCACGTCGCCCGTCCACGAGGGGATTATGATGTTTACACTTGGTACCGATACGTCTGTATCTGTGTTAGACGACACTACCGTTCCATTCTAGTCTCAAGCCATACCCTGGCCAGGGCGCGCAGGGTGCCCGCCAGGGTCAGTGCGGCTTCGAGCGGACCCCATCCGCCTCTTCGCGTCATATTCGCGAACTGGTGTCGCACATACAACAAAAGCAAGCCGCGTGCCGCACTATCGCCAGACACGATATGTCGCCCAAGCATCGCGCCCATACCGCCTCCATACACGAGGCGGCTCGATAGGCGTCCCCACCTGTCGCGGGTCGGGTGGTAGACTATGGCCGCAGGCTCGTAGACGGCTGTGCCGATGGCGGCCAACCTGTAGAGCAAGTCTATGTCCTCGGCTGCACGATGTGTCGAGCCAGGGCCAAGCTGTGTGTCAAACCCGCCCACCCTGCTGAGCGCGTGGCGCGGGGCGAGGAGGTTCGCGCCCGTGCCTATATCCCAGGGTGCCCAACCCCTATGACTCTCCGCGTCGTCTGTGCGTTTGTAGTAGCGCTTAATCTTGCTTACTCTTGAAGAGACCGCATGCCCGGCTTTGCGGGGGCCAGCCGGTATCGGCAGAGGCAGCACACGTCCAGCGACCGCCGACACCGGCTGCTCCTTGCTCACTTCGGCATATCCTTGCGCCAGCGACCATAGCCAGAGGGGGTGGGCCACGCAGTCGTCGTCGATGAAAGCGACTAATTCGGTCTCTGCCGCATCTAAGCCCGCATTCCTCGCCTCGGAGGCATGGGGTCTAGGCAGGTGCATATACACCAGGATGGGCCATTGGGGTATCAAGTCCACGACTACCTCTCGGGTGTCCTGGCCGGTGCTCTGGTCGCAGACTATCACCTGCTCAGGAAGCCTCTCACCTTGCAAAACACTCAGCAGGCAGCGCCGAAGCAGGAGGGGCCTGTTGAGCGTAGGAATTACGACACAGATGCGGCCTTCAGGATCATAGGCGGGAGACGCATCTATTGCTCTGCTACTCATCGTGGGCTGCCTTCCGTCGCCTGCGTTGGAACCGCCTGAAGGGGTCTTCACCCAGCCATACCTTGAGGGCGAACATGAGCAGGTTGTCATGTCCGGAGACCTCGACACGTTTCAGCGCATGCCGGGGCGTGCGCAATGTGTTGGTGCCCTGGTGTGTGGTGAATGCCGCCCTGTACCCTGCTTCCTGGGTTTGCTCTACCACGAACTGGTCGTAACCGCCGTATGGGTATGCAAAGAGGGTAGCAGGCCGGTGCAGATGACCCTCCAACTGCCGGCGGCTCTCCACCAGTTCATGGTGTAGAGTCTCAGGATCGGCGGTAGTGAGATCTGAGTGGTGAGTTCCATGCGATTCAACCTGGAAGCCGTTGCTATCCAGGATGGCAGCTTCGCGCCAGCTAAGGAGTGGCTTTCGTACAAAGCCGGGCGGCTCCCACGAGTTGATGCCGCCGGCCATCTCGGTCACGAAAAAGAGGGTTGCAGGGTAGCCATGGCGGGCCAGCACGGGCCATGCCTGGGTAAGATTGTCCCTGTAACCATCATCGAAGGTGATGATTACAGTGCGTGGAGGAGACATGCGACCCGCCTCCCACACGTCCATACAGTCGCTAAGCGGCATCACGCGACGGCGCATGGCACGGAGCAACCACATCTGCCGCCCGAATTGCCACCTCGGCACCGCGAACCGGTCTGCGATCGGCCTGGAAGAGATGCTGTGGTACATAAGGACCACCACTCCCGGATCGGTGAAATTGGCCCACTGTTTGCGGTCGCGTACCTGCGAGCGGATGCCCCGCCATAGGTAATAGCTCCTGACAAGGTCAAACACTGGGCGAGACCATCGATTGCCGGCATCTGAGGTAGCCCAACGTTCGCAGGCCACCTCTATCAGGCGCGAGAACGTGCGGAGTTCGGACAGCTTGAGGAGCAACCCACGCGTGAGGCGGGCACGTAAGCTTGTTTCCCCATACGCAGACAGGGGCAAATGGGGTAGCAAGTCGGGCCATCTCTCGTACAGATGCACGCAGCCTTGACCCCACTTGAATATATCCATGAGCAGCGCATGCGCGCTCTTCGGATCGTTGTGTAGGCAGGAGGCTTCGGGGGCGTAAACGAAAGGCATGCCCAGACTGTGCAGCCGGTAGCCAAACTCGGAGTCCTCTCCATAGAAGAGGTCTTCCGCCAGGCCGCCGACCTGGAGCGCAGCCTCCCTGGGTACAGATACGTTCGCTGTCCGCAGGTCCATGAAGGAAAGCGTGCCTGAAAGTAGCCGCTGATGGTGGTATTCCAAAGACCTTGCTACCTCTCGATGCAGAGATCCGCGACCTTCCACTGGGATGATGCGACCCTGTACCACTGTGCCCGCGAGAGATAGGACTGAGGACTGAGGACTGAGGACTGAGGGCTGCATATGCGCGTCGTGGCGAGCGATGTGCGCTGCAATGAGATCGGGGTCTGCCTGGATGTCATCGTCGAGGAAGAGGACCAGGGGTGCGCGAGCAGCATACAGTGCCCGGTTGCGAGCGGCAGATGCACCCGCCCACTCCTGCTCTATGCACCTCAGCCTGCTGCGTGACATTCCATCCGGACTGTCATCATGTATTTTCCAGGGCATCGTCTCGGCTAAAGCTCTGACAGCCTGGGGTGTGCCATCTGTGCAGCCGTCAGCCACCACTATCACCTCATAGCTGTCGGGCGATGCGCTCTGATGGGCAAGGCTCCCCAGGGTGGACAGCAGCACCTCCCGCCTGTTGCGTGTCGGTATCAGCACACTTATCAACGGCTTCATCTGGGTGCCTGCCCCTGGCGTGCGCGCCTGAGCACATTCTTTATAGCGTTACCTGCGATCACGCGCTCGCCCGCGGTTGCCCCCAGGAGAAAATAGCAGACGCCGAACAAAGCAACCGATAGCACGCCGCTCGCGATCAAGGAGAGAAGCGATGACGTCTCCAGCCACCGGCTAAGCAGCCAGAATAGGAGCGCAGCCGGTCCCGCGGCGACAAGCGGCCCGGCAAAGGCTCCTATTACAAACCTCACGTAAGTCATACTAAGGGCGCGGCATGCCAACAATGGTATCAAGAGCAGGTCGACCAAGATTGCGGGTATGAGAGTACCGATAGCAGCGCCGATCACGCCGACGCGAGGCAAGAGCAGCAGGCTCAAGATGATGTTCGCCGCATACTCAGACATCACTACCAATGCCAATATCCGCACCTGGCCTATGCCTCGCAACACCGTGCCGCCGGGGTTCTGAGCTATCGACACCAGGAAAACCGCGCAAAATATGTAGAGGACCGGCAGCGCATCCTCGTGGCCCGGACCGACCCACACCTCTAGCACCTGCCTGCCGAAAAGAATTAGCCACAGGAAGACAGGCATGGTCACGACCACGGCTATGCGGGTAGCTGTAACGAACAGGTGCCGTAGCCTTTCCTGATCCTTCAGCGCCTCCAGGGCGGAAGCAGCGGGGAGGAGCACGGACACAAACGGACTGGAAAAGTAGGTAAGGGCGCTGGCGGGCTTGAACCCGAGGTTATAGGCGGTGACTTTGCTCACCGGCAGGAACGCCGCGATCAATACGGCGTCGGCATTGTAGAAGATCCTACGCGCCATATCGAGCATGAAGAGCCATACGCTGTACCCCCCTATCCGCTTGAGAGTAGCTCGCGTGGCATAGCCAGGAGATAGGCGGAGACCCGGTAGGAGGCGTAGCGCGAACCACACTCGAACACAGTATGCCAGCGCCAAACTAACAGTGTTCACGATCATCAGCTCCACCGGGCCACCGCCGAGTTGCAGAACAAAAAGGGTGACGCCCGCCGTCGACAGGGCCTGCACGACGGCCACGACGTTGGTTATCTCGTAGTGCCGCAGGCCCTGTAAGACGCTAGCAACCGCTCCCAAAGGGAGGCTGATCATCAGGCTTACGCCCGCCAGGATGAGAGCCGGTTGCGCGACCGCCTCTTCGGCCGGTTGCAGATTGAACAAGGGTATGCCGAACAGGGCCACGCAGCTGACTACCAGCAGGGCCATCAATCCCACGACGAGATGTAGAAAGAAGGAAGTGCTCACGACCCTGTTGATCTCGTCAATCTCGTCCCGTGCGTGGTGTTCCGCCACGTACTTGACGACGCTGGTAGTAATGCCGAAGTCGAAAAGGCCACCAAGCCCTTGCACGGCCGACACCAGTAGCAGCACTCCGTACATGGCGTCGCCCAGGTGCGCCAGGAGCGCCGGGGTGAGTACGAAGGTGACGAGCACAATCGTCACCTGTCCGGCATAATTAGCTATTGCGTTGGATAGAATACGCGAACGCACTACTTTGCGAACCTTTGCAACACGTCGTTGAGGCGTTGAGCGCGCATCGCTGTCCGTTCCGGGCCGGCCACCAGCGCGTAAGCCTGGGCAGCCAGGCGCGCTCTCGATGCGTGGTCGGACAGCGCACCCACGATCGCTTGAGCGAACTCCCCGTCATCGCTGGCGACCAGCAGATGCCTTCCCGGCTGGGCGCCCAAGCCGTGCACACCCAGAGGTGTGGTGATCACAGGTATACCGGCAGACATGGCCTCCAGCAGCTTGATGCGCACCCCTCCGCCCTTGGTCAATGGAGCTACAAAGAGGGCGCACCCCCGCAGGTATGGCTCCACCGACTCTACCTCCCCGGTAACTGTGATCCTCTCATCGTTGGCTGCCAGCGCCTCTATATCGGGCGTAGGATTCTTGCCAACCAATAACAACCTCGTGTCGGGGCGGGATTTTGCGACGATAGGGAAGACGCCGTTGCCCAGTCGCAGGGCGGCATCTCTATTGGGCGGGTGGTCGAAGTTTCCGACAAACAAGAGTGTCGAGTCGTCTCGCACCAGGCCGTTAGTGCTAGACAAATCGCGAGGTGCGAGTCCAAAAGGCACGATCTCCACCGTGGCATCAGACACGCTCCGCAATATCACCGCCGCGTCCTCCGCGCTTGGCACGAGCACCGCCTGTACACGTCGCCACGAGAGCCGTTTATACCTTTGCCAACGGCGCTCCTCCAGCATGGTGAGCCAGGCGGCCAACCGGCGCGGCACTCGATGGACCTGTGCAGCACCGGCGCGCACGTCGTGATCCGAAAGAAGCACGGGCGGAAGGTGCCAGTCGGAGGAGTCACCGGGCAGGTATTGAGCCATCATTATGTGTTCGATAAGCACAAGGTCAGGATTATGTCTCTTGATCAGACGCCGCACCAGAT
>JBAURA010000040.1:0-3525 GCA_049580985.1 Chloroflexia bacterium | reverse complement strand
CTTTTTGGCTCATGACAGTGCTGATTCCTAGTTGAGACTCGTGGCTGCGCTTGCCCCAACATGCTAAGCAGCAATGATATTGACAGACCCCGCCATAATATGGTAACTTATCGCCGTAATCTAGCTTTTCCGCGCAAGGAGGCAGCATGCCCGTATCGCGTTTCATGGTTCGCAGTAAGATTCATAGAGCTACCATCACTGCTGCGGATCTCCACTATATTGGCAGCATCACCATCGATGCTGTCTTGCTCGAAGCTGCCGACATCCTACCGTATGAAAAGGTGCAGGTAGTGGATGTAAGCAACGGCAATCGCTTCGAGACCTACGTTATAGAGGGCGAGGCGGGCAGTGGCGCGGTGCAAGTCAACGGCGCGGCTGCCCACCTGGTGAGCGTCGGCGACACCGTGATAATCATGGCCTATGCGCAGGTCGAGGAGCCGATACCTGCCGGTTGGAAGCCACGCGTAGTGCTGGTCGGCCATGAGAACGTCATTGGGGAAGTCCGCGCCTTACCACAGAATGGCCTGGCCGGCAATATGGCAGGGGACCACAACGGGCGGGATATATCCTCGGCCATCGAGGCGCTCGAAGACCTCATCCCATACTCGAACGTCAAGCTTCCTGATTAGCCGGTTCCAGCAGCAGCGAAGCCTCTTCCCTGGCCGTTGGCTCATCCGGCAGCGCGTCCGGCACCTCTTCCTCTAGGTGGCGCAGGCGGGGATATAGAGAAGCCGCAACGGTCACCAGCACCATCAACGCGCCCATTACGATAAAGAGCAGCGCGATACCCCTGCCCGGCCCGACGCCGATGATTTGCCCCACGCTGCCCGCCAGCGCCCCACCCTCGCGCATAAGCGGCTCAAATACATAATCGGCCAGCGGCCCCGCCACCAGGAACGCTAGAGGTACCGTGGACCAACTTAGCATGCGCTGGGTAGCGAACACTCGCCCCTGTATGCTCGGTGGGATCTTGCTCAGCCAGATCGCCATATCGCTGCCGGTGATGATCGGGTTTACGAACAGGTAGACGAACCCCACGGCTGTGATGAGCATGGCGCTGGGCTGTAGCCCATCTGTGATTATGAGCAAGCCCTGGAGGAAAGCCAGCGCGAGCACCACCTGTATGCGCCGCCCCGGCTTGGGACCACCCCACGTGCTCATCACGATGCTACCTAGCAGCATCCCCACAAAGGCCACCGACAGCACCACGCCGAGCACCTCCACGGTGGTGAAACTCAGCACCAGGGGTGGGATCAATACGCCGATGGCGGCTGCGCTGAAGTTGACGGCGGCGAAGAAGATGAGTAGCACGAAGAGGCCGGGCCTGGCGACTACGTACTTCCACCCGTAGCCTACGTCGCGCCAGAACGAGCCTCCCTCTGCCGTTTCTTCGCTCTTCTCCGGCTTCGGAATGCGTACCAGCAGCAAGGTAGTCACCGCGAAGAGGAAGGTTGCCACGTCGATCAGTACCACCCCTACCAGTTGCACTACCACGAGGAGGAGACCCGCGATCAGAGGTGACACCGTTTGGGCGGTAGCCTGGCCGAATTCTATCATGCCGCCGGCGCGGCCAAATTGCTCCTTGGGAACGAGCAGGCTGATCGAAGCAGTGTAGGCGGGCCACTGGAAGGCTCTAAACGCAGAGCTGATGCCCATGGCGACGTATATATGCCAGATTTCGAGTTGGCCCACCAGGAGCAAGAGCGCGATGGAGAGGGTGCCGAGGGCCGCGCCCGTGTCGCTGAGGATCAATATCAGGCGACGGTCCAGGCGGTCAGCTACCGCACCGGCTAAGGGCGAAAGGGCTATCGCAGGCAGGGTAGTGAACACCGCGATCAGGGCGAATTGCGTTGCCGACCCCGTGCGCTGGTAAACCCACACGCCCAGCGCGAAACCGGTCAGCTCCGATCCGACGAGCGAGATCAGCTGCCCGAACCAGATCAGCAAGAATACGCGCATACTGGAAATTGTTGCACGGAATGCCATACTGTTCCTCAAAAACCTGGAAGTTACCGCAAATAAATGGCATGCTAGAAGGCTACCGGCAGAGATTGCAAGCCCCGCAACGATAGGTTCTCCCTCCTGGGTGGCTGCTCGGACAGGAGCCGCAGGTTGGGCATCCTGCGCAGCATCGTTGTAAAGGCAATTTGCCCCTCCTGGCGTGCCAGGGGCGCTCCCAGGCAAAAGTGCGCCGAGTAGCCGAACGCCACATGCCGGTTATCCTGCCGGGTGATGTCGAACCTGCCGGGGTCGGGGAAGCGCTCCGGGTCCCTGTTGGCGGCGCCCAGCACTTGCAGGACGTTGTGGCCTTTCAGAATACGCTTCCCGCCTAGCTCCATATCTTCCTTCGCCATGCGCCCCGCGAACTGCACCGGGCTGTCGTAGCGTAGCATCTCCTCGACGGCGCTTGGGATAAGGGTCGGGTCGTCTTTGAGCATTTGCATCTGCTCGGGGTGGCGTAGCAGCGCGAGCAGCCCGTTGCCGATGAGGTTGGTGGTGGTTTCGTGGCCCGCGAAAACGATCAACACGCAGTTGGCGTATAGCTCCTCGGCGTTTAGCTTCTCTCCCTGCGCCTCGGCTGCCACGAGCGCGCTCATTATGTCGTCCTGGGGGTTTTTCCGGCGGTCTTCGGCGTGGTAGCGGAAGTAGTCGGTGAATTCCTCGAGGTTGCGCATGCGCGCCGTCGACTCGTCCGGGGTTAGCTCGCGCACGTCGAATAGCTGGGCGAAGTCGTTCGACCATTGCTTCAGCCGCAGGTGGTCTTCCGGCGGGCAGCCGAACATGCTGGCGATCACGGTGGTCGGCAATGGATATGCCAGGTCGCGGATCACGTCCATCTCGCCCCGTGCCTGCACGTCGTCGAGAAGGTCGTCAACGATACGCTGCACGCGGGGCCGCAAGGCTTCGACCGCTCGCGGAGTAAATGCCTTGTTCACCAGGCTGCGCAGGCGGGTGTGCTCCGGCGGGTCCACGAACGCCATTTGCCTTGCCAGGCTCTCGTACTGCGGTCGCTGCACCTCACGCTGGTCTGGCGGCAAAATCTCCAACTCCGGCAGGATGCGCTCCGTGGACATGCGCGGGTCGTGCAGGGCGCTAACTACGTCGGCGTACCTGGTAAGCACCCACACATTGAGGCTCTCCCACCAGTGTACAGGGTCGGTAGATCGTATCCGGTCGTATAAAGGGTATGGGTTTTCGAGCATGCCAGGGTCGTCCAGTGGGCTGGGGGCCTGGTCAACTTCTTTCAGCATAACCTTCCTCTCTCCATCATATAGGCAGCCGCCCGGCTAAGCTCAGCGCCGGTGGTTACCGCCTTCTTTAATCGGTCTCCAAGAGGTTTGTGGCAGTAATATACCATAACATGATCATCTGGCGCACCTCCTTTTCTATGCCATCTCCGGCGGCTAAGTTAGTCCGATTGGCCCCCAAGAATTAATACATTTGTACGATGTGGCGTTCAACGTTCCCATGTAAACTGTTGCTCGTGGCCTTTACATTGCCCGGCATCTTTGGATAATTAAGGGC
>JBAURA010000039.1:0-12289 GCA_049580985.1 Chloroflexia bacterium | reverse complement strand
GCGGGAGGTTGGGCATACTGGGGTCTATGGGGCCCGCGTCATCGGGGTTGATGCCGGTGGAGTCCTCGGCGGTGAAGTCGTCGGAGAGGCCGCCATCCGTCTTCTGCGGATCGTTGTGCGCCTCTTCTCCCCTGTCAACGCCGGGGGTGTGGGCGGGGCCTGTCCCTTTATCGTCCATAGATACCTCCTATCAGATGGCAAGGGCGAGGCATGCCTCGCCCCTACAACCCATCTTAGATTGTTCGTCAGTCCGGTGCTCGCCTAACCGACAACCGACAACCGACAACCGATCTTAGTTAGCCCGTCGCCAGGGCGGGCAAGGCCACCCGCACCTGTCCGGCTTCCACGAGCAGGGGGTAGGGCTCCAGGTGCCGATCCGGCAGATCGAGGCAGCGCCCCGCCCGCATTACGTCGTACCTGTACTCACAACCAGGGCAGATGAGTATAGCCCCGCGCAAGTCGGCAGCGTTGAGGTACGAGCCGCAATGCGTACATACGTCGGCGTAGGCGTAGAGCGTGTTGTTCAGCCGGCAGAAGAGCACTCGCGTGTCTGCTATTTCGAGCACATGCAGGCCGTCCGCTCCCACCTCCGACAGGCCGCTCACCCGCTGCCAGCCTGAGGTGTCGGGTGGCGGGCTTACGCTCGCTTTGGGACGGATCTGTGTTAGAGGGATGAAACCTGGGGGTGGGGCCGGGGGAGGGACCACACCCTCCACCTTCAGTTCCACCAGGTCGGGCGCGTACTGTTGGAGCGACTCCTCGATAGCCAGCTTGAGCGTCACCGCCGAGGAGGCGCAACCGTTGCAGCTACCCTGGAGGCTGAGCCGCACAACACCGTCGTCCACGCCGAGCAGCGCCACGTTACCTCCATGCGATGCGAGGTAGGGCCGCACTTTATCGAGCGCCTGGGTGACGCGCGTCTCCAGGTCGAGTGGGTGGAGGCCGTGCAACAGGAGGAGGCTGCCTACCAGGTCGTCCTGGGCCAGGTCGCCTATTATGGCCTGGCCCGCCTCGCCTTTCTCCCAGGTGATGTCCAGCATCCTCTCCAGGCCGGCGCCGTGCAGGTCCATCAGGGCCTGCACAAGCTCCTGGGCGGTCGCGCGCGCGGCGGGGTCGGCGAGTTGCTCGATCTCCCCCACCAGCGTATCTATACGCCCGATCCGGCGCTGGAACTCCTGCTCTTCGGGGGTGCTCATTCCGGGTGCGCTCCGAACATCGGCGAGTGCTTGACTTCCAGCGTCTTGCCGTCGCCGAGGTACATGTGTACGCCACAAGGCAGGCACGGATCGAAGCTGCGCACCGTGCGCATGATGTCTATACCCTTGAAGTTGTCCGGGCCGTTTTCCTCGAAGAGGGGGGTGTTCTGCACCGCATCCTCGTACGGCCCAGGCGTGCCGTATACGTCTCGCGGGTTGGCGTTCCAGGGGGTGGGGGGGTAGGGGTGGTAGTTGGCGATCTTGCCGCCACGGATCACGACGTGATGCGAGAGCACCCCGCGCACGGCCTCGTGGAACCCGCAGCCTATGGCCTCGTCGGGCACCTTGAACGCATTCCACACCTGGGTCCTGCCCGCGTGCATGTCGGCCAGGGCCTTCTCCACGAAGTGGAGGGCAGCGGCAGCCGCGTACGCCTGGAAGTAGGTGCGGGCGCGGTCGCGCTCGATGGTGTTGCTCCACTTGGGGATATGCCACTCGAATTCTTTCTCCGGCTTGAGGGCCGTCTTCGGTAGGTATATCTTCACGCTGTGGCCGGTGGCCTTGATGTAGCCGATGTCGACCAGGTTCGCGAGGGCCGTGGCCCACAGGCGAGCTATCGGGCCGCCGCCCGTGTCAAGGGCCAGGTAGTCGCCGGTGCGCTTGTCGTACCATCGGGGCGACATGACCCAGGTGTACTTGTTGTCGAAGTCGCGCTTCTGCGGCTTGGGCACCGTCGTCTGGTTCCAGGGGTGGCGCTGGTCAATCGGGTTGCCCAAAGGGTCCTCTTTGACGAACGTCTCGGCGTTCTGCCAGTCTTCGTAATAGGAGCTACCCAGCAGGATGCGTATCCCCAGGTTGATGTCCACCAGGCTGGTGGTGACCAACTGGCCGTCCACGATCACGCCGGGGGTGACGAACATCTTGCGGCCCCAGTCGGCCATGTTCTTGTAGGTGTAGTCGCAGTGGTCGGGGTCGTTGAACGAGCCCCAGCAGCCGAGCAGGATGCGCCGCTCGCCCACGCGCTCGTAGCCCGGCAGCGCCTCGTAGAAAAAGTCGAACAGGTCGTCATGCAGGGGCACGACCTTCTTCATGAACTCGACATAGCGCATCAGGCGCACGAGGTAGTCGGTGAAGACCTGGATCGTGGGCACGGTGCCGACGCCGCCCGGATAGAGGGTGGACGGATGGACATGTCGCCCCTCCATCAGGCAGAACGCCTCACGTGTGTAGCGGCTTACCTGCAACGTCTCGCGGTAGAACTCGCCCGTGAACGGGTTGAGGGCCGTCATGATGTCGGCGATGGTCTTGTAGCCGTGGTCCTCCGCGTGCGGGGCCGCAGTCACCTTTGCCTTCTCCCACACGCTGGGGTTCGTCTCTTTGACCATCTGCTCGCAGAAGTCTACCCCCACCAGGTTGTCCTGGAAGATGTTGTGGTCGAACATGTATTCGGCGGCCTCGCCCAGGTTGACGATCCACTCTGCAAGCGAGGGGGGCCTCACCCCGAAGGCCATGTTCTGAGCGTAGGTGGCGCAGGTGGCGTGGTTGTCGCCGCAGATACCGCAGATGCGGCTGGTGATGAAGTGGGCGTCGCGCGGGTCCTTGCCCTTCATGAAGATGCTGTATCCCCGAAAGATGGAGGAGGTGCTGTAGCACTCGGCCACCTGCTTATTCTGGAAATCGATCTTGGTGTAAATGCCCAGGCTACCGACGATACGAGTGATAGGGTCCCAGGACATCTCGACCAACTGGCGGCCCCCGGTCGCGGCCTCGCTCGAAGGTTTAGTCGTTACTGCCATAGTGTTTGTCTCCTCTGTAGCGTGAACGTGATACGTGATACGTGAGGACGATGGACGATGGACGGTGGACGATTACGTTTTACGTTTTACGTTTTAGCTCACGTATCACTTCCCGTATGTCGTCGGATGGTAGCCTGTGGTTAGTGCCGATTTGTTGTGCCGCCACTTCGGCTCTTTGTTGGCGGTGGCGTTGGTGAAGCCACGGAGCTTGCGAATCCAGGGGCCGTAGACCGCGCCGATCCAGGTGGCCGAGACTTTGCTGCCGGGTGGCTCGTCCATAAAGGGCATGAACTTGTCGGGGAAGCCCGGCATGGTGCAGCCGATGCAGATGCCGCCCACGTTGGGGCAGCCTCCTATGCCCGCCATCCAGCCTCTCTTGGGCACGTTGCAGTTCACGACAGGCCCCCAGCACCCCAGCTTCACTATGCACTTAGGCGAACCGTACTCGGTGGCGAAATCGGCCTGCTCGTAGTAGCCCGCCCGGTCGCAGCCTTCGTGGACGGTCTTGCCGAAGAGCCACGTGGGGCGTAGCGCCTTGTCGAGGGGGATCATGGGCGCGAGGCCCGCCGCCTGATAGAGGAGGTAGAGCACCGTCTCCATGAAGTTATCGGGCTGGACGGGGCAGCCGGGCACGTTGATGATAGGGAGGCCGGCCTTCGATTTCCAATCCCAGCCGAGGTAGTCGGCTACCCCCATGGCGCCGGTGGGGTTGCCCGCCATCGCGTGTATCCCCCCGTAGGTGGCACAGGTGCCGCAGCACACTACCGCGAACGCCTTGGGAGCCAGGCGGTCCAGCCATTCGTTGGTAGTGATCGGCTGGCCGGTGGCCTTGTCGGTGCCCATGGCGGCCCAATAGCCCTCGCTCTTGATCTTTTCGTTCGGGATGGAGCCTTCCATCACCAGCACGAAGGGGTCGATTTCGCCCCGCTCCGCCTTGTACCACCACTCCATGAAGTCGTCGCCTACCTCGTATGCGAGCACCGGGTTGTGCAGATGCACTTTCGGCAGGCCGGGGATCGCTCCCAATATGACGTCCTCGATGCTGGGCTGGGTGGCAGCCGTGATCGACACGGAGTCGCCGTCGCAACTCAGGCCCGTGGTCATCCACACTATGTGGACCTCTTTTACCGCCGGTGGGCGCTGCGTTTTCCTGCCGTAAGGCACTGTGTCTGACGCCATCATGTACCTCCTTTCAAACCCTGTAGCTTATGTGTTGCTTGCCTCTTTATCGACTGGAAAGATCTGTTTCCAAACTAAAAAGCGCCGACATTACCAGTAAGCCGGTATATAGCAATAAGAGAGATACGCCCTTGCACCCGGTAGGCGGAAACGCCTTACCACGAGGATGGGAGGAACGGGAGTACGGCCCATACGAGCCTGCCAAGCAGAGAAAGAAGGTGCCTCAGCGTGTGAGGGGAGGTAAGAGTCAGGTAGGCGACCGTGTCAAATAGGGAGGGTATAAGACGCGCGTACCTGGCTCATGGGGGTTAGAGTGGATGCACCGGCGATTTGCTGCTGCTAAACGAACTGCGGGATCGGGCATAGACCTGTACTTGTGCCGGTACGTTGAGTGCGCCGGAGGTACAGGGATACAGGGAATGGGTGCGCGAGGCGGAGGACTGTAGGCATGGCACACTGAAGTAATGCTCGTCAGCCGGCGGGCGTTGCTTCGTTGCTTCGTCCTGCGCTTGAATCGCCATGCTTTGGAAACCTGAGCCGGCCCCTGGTCATAGCCTGTGCCTCGGTATGCGTACCGGTAGTGAGGCCAACTCTGTGGAGCGATTGTATCACGCTAGCGGGGCCACTGTCAATAAGCAATTGCCTGCTACAGGCGGCCCGGCAGGGCAAAGAGTAAAGAGTCAGGCGCTACTCTCCTGGTCATGCTCTCGATCTGTGGACGCTCGCGAGGACTCGGGCAATAGCTTCCCCTTTGAAACCGTGGCTCGAAACGTGCAACTAAAATAGCAGGTTCTTGACGTTACACGACGTTACACTTTGAAAGGGGAACAGAGATGAGCAATTCCGACTATACGGATGGGGGTCAGAAGGATCGCCTGCCGGATACTACGGACAGTGCCGTAGCCAGCACCGGCGATGAGGTGGTCGCTGACGCGGGTGAGAGCCGGGGCTTCAGCAACCCTTACGGTGGTGGGCCAGATTTGGCCGGGCCTGGCCTCGCGGGTAACGGCGGCTGGGCAGCCGAGGGCGCGAGCATCGGCACGGGCGACGCCGTAGATACGGGCGTTACTCCGGTACGCGACGGCACCGCCTACCCCGGCGAGTCGGCAGGCACTCCGGACGCGGGACGCGAGAGCCATTAATCGTACAGAGGCAGCCAGTTTCCATGCGCCGAGATCAACTCGTCTACCAGCGCCCAGATCTGCTCCAGGTCCAATTCCGCCGCCGTGTGCGGGTCGAGCATAGCGGCATGGTAGATATGCTCTCGCTTGCACGTCAGTGCCGCCTCTACCGTTAGCGCCTGCACATTGACGTTTGTTTGTATGAGCGCGGCGAGGTGGGGAGGTAGCGCGCCCACACCGACCGGCTGTACTCCGTTCTTGTCCACCAGGCACGGCACCTCCACGCAGCATCCATCCGGCAGATTCTCTATCAGGCCATGGTTGGGCACGTTGCCATAGATCACGCGCGGTTGCCCCGTCTCGATAGAGTGTATAATCAGCGAGCCGTACTCCCCGGAATGCTGTAGCTTTCGCAGGGGTTGCGCCTCCCTCTTCTTGCGCTTTTGCTCTCGGATCGCGCGCTCACGTGCTAACACGTCGGTCGAGCCACGTGCCATGCGCTGCAACCAGAGGTCGCTTTGTACCTCTCCGTAGCGTTTGATGGCGTCTAGATCCCCTGCGGCTGATGGCTCCGTGCGCTCGAATTCCTCGCAGAGCGTGCCCCACCCGCTGATTTGGTCCTCGCACCTGCCTACGTATTCGTCCAGGGGGATATTGAACTGCGCTAGCAGATCGGGCCTGTCTCGCTTGATGAACCACGGCACGTATTCCGAGAAGTGCTCGCTCGACTCGGTGACGAAATAGCCGAGCCTGCTCAGCATCTCGTAGCGGACCCGGTTCCACGCGGGCACGCGCCCCTCGGCCACCACCCGGCGAATCAATGGATAGAGGTCCTGGCCGTCGCGCTCGAAGCGCAGGTAGAAGGCCATGTGGTTGATCCCGGCGCACAGGTAATTGACCTCTTTGAACGGCACGCCTATATCTTTACATAGCTCGCCGGCGGTGCCCTGTACGCTGTGGCACAGCCCTACCGTGTTGATCGACGTAGCCCGGCTCATCGCCCAGGTGAGGATCGCCATCGGGTTCGTGTAATTGAGGAAGGTGACGCCGGGGCACAACTCCTCCATATCCCTGCCCATGTCGAGCATCACAGGTATAGTGCGCAGGCCGCGCATGATGCCGCCAATGCCCAGCGTATCGCCTATCGTCTGCCGCAGCCCGTACTTCTTCGGTATCTCGAAGTCGAGCACCGTGCCGGGCTTGTACCCGGCCACCTGGATCATATTGATCGCATAGTCCGCGCCGTCGAGCGCCCGGCGGCGGTCGGTGGTGCCCTCGATCCGTGCCGTGGCCCCCACCGACGCGGCGAGGGCGCGCGCCACCCGCTCAGAAATGCGCAGTCGCTCGGCGTCTATGTCGAACAGGCATATGTTGGCATCCGCCAGCTCGGGAAAGCTGAATATATCTCCAAGCAAATTCCTGGCGAATACCGTGCTCCCGGCACCGATAAAGGTTATCTTGGGCATCCTTCCCTCCTGATTGCCCTTGCTGCCGGCGAATTCATCCCAAAACTATTGACAGGTGTACTATCTTGTGCTAATGTTTTACTAAAATTTCCTAAAGTTTTGCAGATGCCTTTTCTGGCAGGTACTTACCCTCTCTGCCTTGCGGTTAGCTTCTCAATATAGTCTGGGATACGTCTGTTCATAGCATGCAGGGCGGTATACTTAAATAATATCATGTCCCTAGCCAGTAGACCAACCGAAAGTATAAGCAGATATAATGACAGTAAATATTACTAAAATTAAGAGAGAAAAGTCCGAATCGGCCAGGCAAGTCACATTGGCCGACATCGCGCGCGAAAGCCACGTGTCGCTGTCAACCGTGTCCCTGGTGTTGCGTGAAAAGCCCGGCTTCCCCGACGAGACCCGCAGGCGGGTGCTGGACGTGGCGAAGGCGCTTGGCTACCGCTCACGGAGCGAGGCCGACCCCTCATCTGCCCGCCACCGGGGGACGAAATTACACACTCTCGGCCTTCTCGTCAAGTCCATCGCGGGGCAGCCGCCTAACGCTAACCCTTTCTACTCGCACGTGCTGGCCGGTATCGAAGACGCCTGCCGCCGCAGGCACGTCAACCTTCTATACTCTACTTTGCCGGTGGATGAGCATAACATCGTGGTCGATACGCCACGTCTGCTACGTGACGAGATCGCCGACGGGCTGCTGCTGATCGGAGTCTTCGTTGATAACACTCTCGATTCCCTCCTCAAAGATCTAGAGTTGCCGGTCTTGTTGGTGGACGCCTACACCGTCTGCGGCGAGTATGACGCCGTGCTATCTGATAACTTGCGCGGAGCTTATGGGGCCGTGCAGCACCTGGTCAATAGGGGCCACCGCCATATCGGGTTGATCGGGACCGGAGCGGATGCCTATCCCAGCATCCGCGAGCGGCGCATGGGCTATGCGCAGGCCCTGGGCGATAACGGCATCACCGAGCGCTATTACGCCGATTGCCCCCCAGACGCCCAGGCAGCAGCCGAGGCGACCGCTGCTCTGCTCGCAAAGCACCCGCGGATCACGGCCATCTTCGGCTGTAACGATGAAGTAGCTATCGCCGCCATGCGCCGGGCGCAGGCGATGGGCAGGTCCGTGCCGCGTGACCTCTCCGTGATCGGCTTCGACGATATAGACATGGCGTCGGTGGTATCTCCCGCCCTTACTACCATGCGCGTGGATAGGGTGGGCATGGGCCGCATGGCGGTCCAACTACTTGGCTACCGCGTCGAGTTCCCCGACTCCGAGCGCGTCACCTCGGTACTCAGCCCACGCTTGATCGAGCGGCAATCGGTCGTTTCTCCCGCCGAATAGGCGGCAAAAGGGTCCTATGAGCATCGCAGGGTAGACATTTGTGTAACTTTGGCATATGATGGGCAGTGCGCAAGAAGAGAGGCCTGAATGGGACACAGACGTCCAAGTGTGCGTGGAGGCATGTTGTACCAATCTATGGATGGTGCGGCCCTAGCTCACGCGATCTGTCCAGGTTCGCAGGCCTGGTACACCTGGTTGGAGCAGCACCCTGCATTCCTCTTCGAGACTCCCCTCGTGCATTTCACGGCGCGTAAGGAGAGGCGCTCCGGGGGCTGGTACTGGTACGCGTATCGCCGCCATCAAGGCAAGCTGCGCACCGCATATCTCGGTAAGTCCGAAGAACTGACCCTGGAACGGCTGAACGCCGTAGCCGCCACTTTACAGCAATTCGATAATAACTCCGTCGCGCCCTCTTCTAACCTTAGTCACTCGCACAAATCCGGACCTCGAGCCGGTCTCGGTGGAGCGCCCTCCCCTCCTCTTCCCATCCCTCTCACCCCCCTTGTTGGCCGCGAGCAAGACGTAGCTGCTGCTTCATCGCTCTTGCGACGCGAGGACGTGCGCCTGGTGAGCCTGATCGGCACGGGCGGCGTGGGTAAGACGCGCCTGGCCCTCCAGGTTGCCGCCGGCCTACGCGAGCATTTTGCCGACGGGGTCTATTTCGTCGCGCTTGCGCCGGTCCGCGACTCACAGCTGGCGCTGTCTATGATCGCTCAGGCTCTAGGGCTGAAGGAAGAACCGGATGTGCCCTTGCTGGACCTGGTAGAAGAGTTCTTGCATGAGAGGCATCTCCTTCTTGTCCTCGACAATTTCGAGCAGATTATGCCTGCTGCTTCCCTGCTGGTGGACCTCCTCTCGTCTTGCTCCACGTTTAAGCTGCTGGTGACCAGCCGCGAGATCTTGCACGTGTGCGGGGAGCACCACTTCCAGGTCGCGCCCCTGGCATTCCCTGACCCCGGCCATATGCCGTCGCTCGACTCGCTTGGCGATTATCCCGCGGTAGAGCTTTTCCTCCAGCGCGCCCAGGCCATAATCCCGGATATGGCTATGAATCCGGCCACTATGCACGCTATCGCCCACGTGTGCGCCCGCGTCGAAGGGCTGCCGCTCGCGATCGAGCTTGCAGCCGCCCGCGTCAGGGTGCTCCCTCCCCAAGCGCTGGCGACCCGGCTCACACGTCGCCTGGATGTCCTGACGCAGGGTGGGCCGGACATGCCTGAGAGGCACAAGACTCTGCGCGCCACCTTCACCTGGAGCCGCGATTTGCTGACAGACGAGGAGCAACGACTCTTTCGCAGGCTCTCGGTCTTCGTGGGCGGCTGCACGCTGGAAGCCGCCGAAGCCGTCTGCGATATCTATGGCGACCTGGAAGCGGCATTCTTGAACGTGGTCTCCTCGCTCGTTGACAAGAGCCTGCTGCAAACACGGGGCAGAGAAGGAGAGGAGCCGAGCCTCTATCTGCTGGAAACGATCCGCGAATATGCCCTGGAGTGCCTGGCGGAAAGCGGTGAGATGGAGCGCATCCAGGAAGCCCACGCAGCCTACTACATGGGCATAGCGGATGAAGCCGAGCACGATCTATTTCTAAGCCGGCAATTCGTGCGGCTGGATAGTCTCAGGTCAGACAAGCAGAACTTTAGCACTGCCGTCAACTTCCTGATGTCCCGCAACGGCCACGCAGGTCCGATTTCAGATTTCAGAAATCCGCAATCGAATCGTCCTGCCGGGCTGACCAAGCGCGAGTTTGAAGCGCTGCTGCTCGTTGCCGAAGGCCTCTCTAACGACCAGATCGCCGACCGGCTTGTGGTCAGCACCGCCACCGTAAAGACCTATCTGAGTGCCATTTACACCAAGTTGGGCGTCTCGTCTCGCACGGCGGCGATGCGGTACGTCATCGACCATGCCCTGCACACTATCTCGTTCTCCTGCTAATACAAGGTATCTCTTTGCGGGAGGCGTGACAGCAGCCGTAATGCACCTTGTGTAACTCTTATGTAACCGGCAAGGGTGGAGATAACAGCCGCTTCCTATCTTTTTCCCGATGTATTTCCTCTTTGGGTATGGTACCCTTCTCAAAGCCCTACATACCATCCAATCCCTAACCAGACCGCGCAAAATATCACAGGTCCCGTGGCCGGACCTGTCCGGTCGTGGGTTGATTTGCTGGGCTGGGCTACCAACTCCCGGTATCCCGCGTGAGACACTGCTTGTGCGTCGGGACCTGGGCGTTGGCATATTGGACGAACCTTGAGGAGATGTGCTTTATGAGCTAAACAACGTAGGAAAGTAATGTATCAGACTATCGGTTCTTCTCACCAGAGTATGGAGGCACAAAGATGAACATGCGAGTGATTAAACGCTCTAAGTTACAACTGGTCTTACCGCTACTGGTCGCCTTTTCCCTCATCCTCTCTGCCTGCGGCGACGTGGCCCCCACTGCTACCCCGGTTACTGCCGCCCCTACCGCCACGACCATGACGGAAGCCGCGGCTACCGCTACCACTGAGACCGCCGCGCCTACAGAGCCGGCACGCGCTGCCGACGCCGGCATCATGACCATCTCGGTTGCTCAGCAGTCGACCTGGATCCGCAACTTCAACCCCTTCTCCGGCGACTTCCGCTTCCCCACCATCAACGGCATGTATGAGCCGCTGATGATCTACAACACGGTCAAAGGTGAGATCGTGCCGTGGCTGGCGAACGACTATAAGTGGAGCGAGGACAACAAGAAACTGACCCTCACGCTACGCGACGATGTCAAGTGGTCGGATGGCCAGGCATTCTCGGCGAACGACGTGGTCTGGACATTCAACATGTTCAAGGAGACCTCGGGCCTGCAAGGCCGTGGCGGGCAAGCCATGTTCGGTGAGACGGCTTACGTCGATACCGTTACCGCGCCCAACGCCACCACCGTCGAGTTCAATTTCAAGGTAGTGTTCACACCCGGCCTGTACGATATCATCAACCAGGTCATCGTGCCGGAGCACGTCTGGAAGGACGTCGAGGACCCGGTGAAGTTCGCCAATGAGAACCCGGTGGCTACCGGCCCCTTCACCGAGATTACCCGCTTCGAGAACCAGGTGTTCCAGGTCGAGAAGAACCCTAACTACTGGCAGCCCGGCAAGCCCTACATCCAGGGTTTCCGCCAGCCCGCCTACCCAGGCAACGACCAGGCCAACTTGGCGACGATCAATGGCGAGAACGACTACGCCGCCAACTTCATCCCCGACATCGAGAAGACCTACGTATCCAAGGACCCGGAGCACTTCGGCTACTGGTTCCCCTCGGTCGGCGCGACGGTCATGCTCTACCTCAACACTACCAGGAAGCCCTTTGACGACGTCAACGTGCGCAAGGCGATCAGTCTGGCCCTTGACCGCAACCAGATCGTAGAGATCGCCATGTACGCCTATACCAAGCCCGCCGATGTGACCGGCCTGAGCGACGCGTATCCCAACTACAAAGTGGCGGACCCAAGCACGCTAGGCAACTGGACCACCCAGAACATCGACGAGGCGAACAAGATGCTCGACGCCGCCGGTCTTACGAAAGGCTCCGACGGCATGCGCATGCTCGATGGCAAGAAGCTGACCTACGAGATCAACGTAGTGACCGGCTGGACCGACTGGGTCTCCTCCTGTGAGATCATGGCGCAGAACCTCAAGGCTATCGGCATCGAGGCTTCGGTGAAGCCATACGACTTCAGCGCCTGGTTGGACCGCGTGCAGAAGGGCGACTTCGACATGTCGATCGGTTGGAGCTCAGGTGGCGCTACGCCTTACGAGTACTACCGTGACCAGATGTCGCAGCGCTCGATCAAGCCGCTCGGCGAGGCTGCCGGTGCGAACTGGCATCGCTTCACCAGCGCGAAGGCCGACGATCTGTTGAACCAGTTCGCCGCCACCTCGGATGCCGCGCAGCAGAAGTCTATCGCAGAGCAGCTGCAACAGGTCTTTGCCGATGAGGCGCCCGCAGTTCCGCTCTTCCCCGGCCCGTACTGGTATGAGTACAACACGACCCGCTTCACGGACTTCCCGACGAAGGATAATCCCTACGCAGCAGGCTCCTTCTTCAACCAGGGTACGCCCGAGCAGTTGATCGTGATGACTACTATCAAGCCCAAGTAATCGTCTGAAATGCGGAATGCGGAATGTGGAGTGTGGAATGTCATAGCTAAGCACTCCACATT
>JBAURA010000038.1:0-4106 GCA_049580985.1 Chloroflexia bacterium | reverse complement strand
ACCCTTGACAACGCCGAAAAGTTTTGCTATTAATTAATTAGCACTCAATTAGCGCGAGTGCTAAGAGCAACTCAATGTAGAAGTACAAGGAGGTGTTCAGGAATGTTTAGAGGTAATTTGGTCCCTGCGGCCTGGCGCGACATGGCGCGGCTGCAAGAGGAGATGAACCAGCTTTTCACCAGGATCGCGAGGCCCGGCGCGTCTACCTTTCCGGCCACGAATATGTGGCTCAATGAGGAAGGAGCGGTCTTGACCGCCGAGCTGCCGGGCGTGAAGCTCGAAGACCTGGAGATCTCGGTGGTGGGCGCTACCCTCACGCTGAAGGGCGCGCGACACACCCAGCAGTTGGCCGAAGGCGATATCTGGCACAGGCGCGAGCGAGGCACCGGCAGGTTTACGAAAGTGCTCGAGCTGCCGTTCAGGGTCGAAGCGAACCAGGTAGGCGCGACCCTCAAGAACGGCGTGCTGAGCATCAACCTGCCCCGTGCCCAGGCCGACAGGCCCAGGAAGATTGAAATCAACAGATCGTAAGGAGGTGCAAGTAAGATGGTAGCCACACTTCACCCTCAGAGCGAGGCCAAGCAAACAAACGCTCAAGAACAGGTTGAGAACAAGCAAATCGAGCCGTATACCACCCCGCGAACGGGCGAGATAGTTGAGCATGGAGACAAGAGAGAGGTCGAGAGCCTGGCAGGCTTGGAGCGCACCAGGCCGGGTAAGGTCTACGTGCCTGCGGTGGACATCTACGAGACGAGCGACGCCGTAGTGCTGGTGGCCGATATGCCCGGCGCGGACGAAAAGAGCGTAGACGTGAGCCTTGAGAAGAACGTGCTGACCATTTACGGGCACGTTGACACCCCGAAGCTGGAAGGCTATTCGCTGGCCTACACCGAGTACGGCACCGGCGATTACCAGCGCTCGTTTACGATCTCGAACGAAATCGACTGGGAGCGCATCGAAGGCACAGTCGGGGACGGCGTGTTGAAGCTGGTGCTGCCCAAGGCCGGGCCAGCGACGACCAAGAAGATCTCGATCAAGCAAGGCTAAATCATGTGTAGCTAACTTCGTAAAACGTAAAACGCAAGGGGTAAGCGATCTTAGTCGGCTTACCCCTTGCGTTTTGCGTTTTGCGTTTTACTATCCACTCTACCCCGTCTTCGGCAGCGTAAACGGTATGTCGCTGAAACTGCCCTCGAGCACTTTGGAGGGGTCGGCCCCCAGCCAGTTGCGGATCACGGAGGCGTAGACCGAGCGGAAGTCCACCTGCATGCGGAGATCGCCGTTGTCGAGGTTGGTGAGGCTGGGGTTGGCTCCGTAGATGCCCCCTTTGATGTTGCCGCCGATGAGGAACATTGGGAGGGATGTGCCGTGGTCGGTGCCATTGCTGCCGTTCTGGGCCACCCGGCGTCCGAACTCGGAGAAGGTCATGACCGCCACCTGGTCGGCTTTACCCATCTTTTCGAGATCGTTGTAGAAGGCGGACACCCCCTCGTCCAGCATGGCGAGCAGCGTTGCGTGGGCGGCGGCCTGGTTCGCATGCGTGTCGAAGCCGCCCAGGCTGATGTAGAAGATGCGCGTGCCGAGGTCGGAGGCGATGATCTGGGCGATCAGCTTGAGGCCCTCCGCGAAGGCATTGTTGCCGTATTGCACCTGCGTCTGGTACTTGCCGACGATGCTCTTGAGCAGGTCGGAGCTTGCGAAGGCGTCCACTGCCGCATCACTTACGAACTCCTCGTAGCCGCCGTGCACCGCGTGGTCGCACAGGTGGTGGATAGTATCGACTTGCGCGGCGGGATCGCCCAGGTAGCGGCCATCGGTGCGGAACTGGTAGCTCTCCAGGTTGGTGAGGGACGGCACGAGGGTGGTCTCTGTCCAGAGGGTGCGCGGCACCAGGTTGCCGATGTTGATAGCGCGCAGCGTGTTGTCTACGTCGTCATCCTCGGCTTCCAGGAAGCGCCCAAGCCAGCCGGTTGGCTCGTTCACATCGGGCCGCGCCGACTGCCAGATCGCCATCGAGCGGAAATGAGAGCGGTTAGGGTTTGGGTAGCCGACGCCCTGGATGACGGCCATATGCCCGTTCCCGTACAGACCCTGGAACCCCTTCATATTGGGGTGGAGGCCGATACTATCGGTCAATCGCAGGATCTCCTCCTTCTTCTGTGCGAGCGTAGGGCGCGCCGTGTAATAGGCAGGGTCCGCGTAAGGGATGACTGTGCCGACGCCGTCGTTGCCGCCCGAAAGCTGCACGACCACCAGTATATTCTTCTTGAGGGAGGCATCCAGGCCCGCGCCCGCGAGGTCGTGGCCCGCCATCTCACCCCGGCCACCGCGCCCACCACGCCCCGTGCCGGGCAGGGCATAAGCGCTCTTGACCAGGAACGAAGGCGCGACCAGCCCCAGGGCAGTGATAGCCAGCCCGTTCTTCAAGAATTCGCGTCGTTTGAGTGTCATGGTAATCTCCAATGCGAGTTGTCAGTTGTCAGTTAGGATATGATATTGCTGAGAACTGACAACCGGCAACTGGCAACTGGCAACTCAGTTCATCTGATACACCGGCGTTGCCATGATCAATCTGACCAGGCCGCGCAGCTTGCCGTTCATGTCGCGCTCGTTCTGGAAGGTGCCGAGGAAGGTCAGGAGAGACTGCTTGTAATCGGCGGGGGCATCGTTCTGGACAAGCAGATCGATGAAGTAGTCTACCGCCTGTGTGGGGGTAGTGATGTTGTTGGCGCGAGCTATCTCCAGGGGGTCTACCGTCGCGTCGTTTTCGATGCTGACCAGTTGGCGCGCCATCTCCATGCGCGCGAATAGAGCGGTGGTATTCAGCCACGAGACGTTACCGGGCCAGCCTCCCACATCGGGCGGGTTGTATATCTGCTGGCCCATGACGGCCATCTGCTGGTTGAGGCCCTGCCAGGTGCGTAAATTAGTGATGTTGGCCGAGAGCGCACGCAACGCGCCTATGCTGAATTCAACGGGGCTTTTGACTATTGAGAAGAAGGCTCTGTCGGATCGGAACTCCGGCGACAATAGAATCTGGGTAACCAATTCGCGCACGTTGTAGCCGCTCTTGAGGTAGATATCGGCGAAGCGCGCCACTGTGGCCTCGTCGGGGTCGTCGTACGCGAAGAAGCGGAAGATGCGCCGCGTGACGTATTTGCCGTGCGAGGGCTGGCTGAAGATGATGTCGATCACATCGTCGCCGTCCAGGTTGCCCGTGACCCCCAGGAAGGTCTTGGAGTCGCTATCGTGCTGGCGCGGGTTGAACATGAACTGCCCGGTGCCGCGCTGCACCGTCCAGCCGGTGAAGGCGCGGGCGGCCTCCTTCACGTCCTGCTCGGTGTAGTTGCCAATACCGAGCGTGAATAGCTCCATCAGCTCGCGCGCCCAGTTCTCGTTCGGCTTGCCTTTGACATTGGTGTTGTTGTCGAGGTAGACGAGCATAGCCGGGTCGCGGGCCACGGCCTTGATCATGTCGCGGTAGCTCGTGGGGAGGGCCATACCGCGATAGAGCGCGTTCTGTTGCGCCATTAGAGTAGCGACCTTTACCTCGCGTATCGAAGAGGTGAGGAGGCCGTGCCAGAAGAAGGTCATCTTCTCCTGCAAGGGGCGCTTCGTGAGGAGCATGCGCGTGAGCCAAGCGGCCATTTCGAGCGCGGGGTTGCCGGCCTCGGGCCTCTCGGCGTTGGCAGGATTGGGGTTGTCGGCGCGCAGCCGGGCTATGGCGCGCTCTGTATCGGTGTCATCCACCGAATCGTAGTTGACGAGGCGATCAACCGCGCCCTCAAAGCCGAGTGACGTGTAGTAGTCGAGGTCGGCGGCCCCAGCGCCGAAGCCTGCGCGCCTTAGGAGGTGGGCTATCTGTTGCCTGGTGGAGCGGGCCATGAGGCCTCCTTGTTGGAAAGCGAGTCTATGGGGTAGCGTGTTTTAAACGCAGAGATAGCAGAGTGAACAGAGGAAAGCAGAGATTATTGTTGTTTTGTGCTTTGAGTATACCCGCTCGAAGGCGCGCGGTAGTTAGGTAGGGGTAAGAGGTTTGTAAAGGGAATGTAAAACCACAGATCAAGCCCCATCAAATTGTACTGGCAATTCGTAGGGGCACCCCT
>JBAURA010000037.1:0-10885 GCA_049580985.1 Chloroflexia bacterium | reverse complement strand
ATCTCTTGGCCCCGATCTTGACACTATCGCCACGAGGGCAGGCACGGGGACCCGCCCCTACGATGCCCTCAAATTATGGCCTTATATCACTTGTAGGTCGCGGCCAGCAGTTGCACGAACCTGCACAGCACGTCAACCGCCACCGCCACATCCTCCACAGCTACCGATTCGGCGGGATTGTGGCTGACGCCGCCCTTGCAGCGCACGAAGAGCATGGCTACCTCAGTGATCCTGGACATAGAGACGGCGTCATGTCCCGCGCCGCTCGCCAGCCAGCGTGCGGGCAGCCCGGCTTCCCCTACAGCCTGCGCGAGAAGATTTGATAGGTGTGGAGAACAATGCACCGAGGGACTCTCCTGCACCATATCCCAATCGAGGCTTACTCTCCTGCGGGCTGCGATCTCTGCTGACTGCGCTTGTAATTGCGTATATGCTTCCATGCGTAGCCTATCTTCGCTATGCCTTACATCCAGGCTCAGTTGCGTCCGGCCAGGTATAACGTTACTCGCGCCCGGCTCCACCGCCAGTTGTCCAACGGTAGCCACCAGATCCCGTGTGGCCCTACCCGTAGCCTCGACAGCCAGCACGAAATCGGCGGCGGCGCACAAAGCATCGCGCCGTGCTCCCATCGGTACGGTGCCGGCGTGGCCCGCGACACCCCGGAAGCATACCTCGAAGCGCGATTGGCCTGAGATAGCGGATACTACACCGACGGGCAAGCCTTCCGCCTCCAGCACCGGCCCTTGCTCGATATGCACCTCGCAGTAGCCCAGCAGCCGAGAGGGGTTGTGGGCGTCGTCTGCCACCGCCGCCGGGTCGCCGCCGAAATCTCTTATCGCCTCAGCCAGCGTGATGCCATCGCCATCCGTCAGTGCCAGGTACTCAGGGTCGAACGTGCCCGACAGGGCCTTGCTACCCAGGTACGCCGTATGGTAGCGCAGGCCCTCCTCGTCGGCGAAGGCCACTACTTGCACGTTGAAAGGGAGCCTGGCCTCGGCTTCGTGCAGCCGCTGGACACACGCTATGGCTACCAGCACGCCCAGTGGCCCGTCGTATTTGCCCGCATCGCGCACGGTGTCGAGGTGCGAACCCAGGAGCAGGGTTTTCGGCGCCCCGTCCATGCTGTATAGGCCGATCAGGTTGCCAATATTGTCTCGACGCACCGACATGCCGGCCTCAAGCATCCACTCTGCCGCCAAGCGGCTTGCCTCGCGCATGGCGGGCGTGGCGAAGCGCCTGGTGAGGCGGTCAGGCTCCTCGCTGATCGTGCCGAGCATGTCGGCACGCGCCATGATCGCTTGGGCTGCTCGCAGAATATCGGCGTTCATCGGCAAGGCTCTAGCTACCCCTGTAGGTGCTGTAGGCCCAGGGCGAGACCAGCAGGGGCACGTGGTAGTGTCCATCCTCCTCTGCTATACCGAAGCGCACAGGCACTCTGCCGAGAAAGGGCGGATCGGGGGTGGCAGCACCGAGGCGGCTGAAGTACGCGCCCACCAGGAACACTAGCTCGTAGATGCCTGGGGTGAACGCTTCGCCTTCCAGTAGGGGTGCGCTTGTGCGCCCACCCTCGTCGGTGACAGCGCCTTTCAATAGAGTGTGCTTACCCATGCCTGTGGGGTCGATGCGCCACAGCTCGATCTCCATGCCTCTCGCCGGGCGGCCATGAGCCGTGTCGAGCACGTGGGTGGTCAGGTGGCCCGGCATGCGCTAGCCCTCCCGGTCCAGCGTGAGGGTGATCGAGCCGTAGGGCGGGCGCGGATCGGTATATACCTTCGCCTTGCCGTCGTCGGCCTCGAAGGCGATGTCCCACAGCCTGTTTTGCGCCTTGAACGACACCTGCTCGACCTGGGGGAAGCGCGTCATGAGCCGCACCCCGATCTCATGCACGAGATGCTGGATCGACATGCTCACGAAGCTGTGGAAGGTCGCGCCCACGAAGTCGCGCACCTGCCTCGTGGATATATAGCGCGCGAGATCACCATCTGTGATGGCGGCGGGATCGGAGTACCGCCAGCGCACATCCAGGTAGATGAAGAGAGGCCGGTCTTTGCGCTCCGGGAGGGTTGTGTGCGCGTCACGCGCGAAGCTGGCGAAAGAGCTACCCGTAACCTTGATCATTTGCAGGTCCACGCACCCACATTCGTGTCCGGTGACGCGCACTCCCTGCCCACTGTCATCCCTTTCGAGCCAGAGCGTAGCGATGCCGTAGCCGTCGTGCGTGCGATTGAACAGCACGCCGCTTTCCGAAAGCACGCCCTCGTGGCCGGCGGGCACCACCGCAGGCTCAAACGGTAGCTCGCGCCCTGCTACCCGCAACGACCCCATCTGGGGGTACTCGGCCAGGAAGCGCATGCCCAGGAAGTACAGAAAGCCCTCCAGCGTGGAGCCTGTATAGTGGAGCGCCTGGTACAGGATGAAGTTCTTCATCGTGTCGGTGGCGACCACGTTCGAGTTATCGCCTTCGGTGTAGGCGGGCATGAAATTGTCGCCAAACACTTCCACTTCCACTTCGACGGCAAATAGCATATTAGGTACACCGCTGAAGCGGGATTCCGGTATGACGGTAACCCCGGACATTGGCGTTCCATACGTGCGATAGACGCTAACTTGTGCTTTGCCGTAACTGATGCGCGCTGGCACTGGCCTAGCCCTCCTCTCCATTATCTTCTACCAGGTCGAGCAACCGGAGCCACGCTATCTTGCCGATTTCCCGCATAGCGGTGTCGATCTCTCGCTCGCGGCTGTTGGGGAGGCGCGCCTCCATGCCGGCCAGGATGCTCTCCTTCTTGTTCTCGCGGGCGCAGATCACGAAGGGGAAACCGAACTTGCTGCGGTAGAGGTGGTTCAACTCGCCAAAGCGGGCGACCTCGGCCCCGGTGAGATTATCCAGCCCTGCCGAAGCCTGCTCCCGCGTCGACTCAGCCGATAGTGTGCCCATAAGGGCGGCCCTTCCAACCAGGTCGGGGTGAGCGCCGATCAGCGCCTCTTTAGCCTCCACGCTCAATCTCTCGACTACTAAGCATAGCGCCTGGTGAAGTCTCGCGAGATCCCGAAATGGGCCGGCATGACGTGCCAGACGAGCGATATGGGGCGAGTTCTCAAAGACCCCGCCGAATACCGACACAAACTCTTCCTCGGCCATTTGATTGACCTGTTGCATGCTCAGTTTCGTGTGCGCCATCGTTGCCAGATATTATAGAACAGCAGCGGCACAAAAGATAGGGGAGGCTCAAGCCTCCCCTATCGATGTACCTATTTGTCCTGCTGCCTACTTCTTTGGAGATTTGGCAGGCGGGATAGCAGGTTGGCTGGTGCCGGTGTTGCTTGCCCTCTGCGGAGGGTAAGTCACTGCCAGGTAGGTTATCTTGGCGATCTGCGCTCGCGTGGCGTCCGCATTCGGCAAGAAGTAACGCCTGTTCCCAGGTGGCACGCACGGCCCAGCCGGTGGCGTCCCACATGGATACCCTTCGATGATGTGGTGAGAGTAGGCCGTCTCGATGTAGCGGAAGAAGGTTGAGCCTACCGGCACGTCCTGGAACGTGTTGTCCGGCGGGTTCTCCAGCTTCCAGTTACCAGGGTCAGCTATGATAGCCGCGCTTACCATTATCTTGGTGATCTGGGCTCTAGTTACAGACTTGTTGGACCGGTAGTACGGCTTGTTGTCGGGCGGTACGCATGGCTCTCCAGGTCCACCACAAGGATACCCAACTATCAGGCCAAGGTTGTAGGCAGTCTCTACGTACTGGTAGAAGGTGTGCCCTGTCCCTACGTCCTGGAAGTGCGGCCCACCCGTCGTGTCGATCGGGAAGTCGAACGCCCTTACCACTATCTTGGCTAGCTGCCCGCGTGTGGTCGGGTTGCCAGGCTTATAGCAGACGCGGCCAGGTGTCGAGCATGGCGGCACAGTGTTGTAGCCGGACACGATACCGTTGCAGTACATCCACTCTACGTACCCGTAGAACCAGTCCTCAGGATGCACGTCTTCGAACTTCATCACGCAGGCTGTTGGGGTAGCGCTGGGAGCGGCGGGAGTGTTGGTGGCGGTGGAAGTGGAGGTAGCAGTATTGGTAACCCCAACAACGGTGTTGGTCGCGGTAGCGGTGTTGGTAGCGCTAGGCTGAGGCGAAGGCGTGACACTCCCGCACGCACCCTGGGTGTAGCGATGCATTGTGCCGGCGGTAACAGGTAGACCGACTCCGTCGCAGTAAGCCTGGAGGAACAGGGAGCCTGTGCCCCTCTGCACTCCACCCGTGGCTGAGGCGTTGCCGTTGCCTGCCACCGCGTAGATGACGTCTATCTGTCCGCTGCCCTCATAGAGGCGAGCCTCTACGTTGACAGGACCACCACATGAGCCTCCGCTGTAGTAGCACCCTCTCCACTCGATGTTCACGATGCGGTTGGGAGCGCTACCGGAGACTGAGGTGTACACCCCATCACCGGCTGTGGTCAGGAGGATGTCGTCCCAGTATGCGTGTATGACGTTGTTGTGAGCAGCATACGGCTCGCAGGCGTTGGTGAAGTCGGTGTTGGTCGACGAGAACTGCAAGCTGCCGTTCGAGATGACATTCACGGAGTTGAAACTTGTGCCGTAGAAGTTGAAGGGGAAGGGTAGAGCGAAGGCTACGGAACAGTCATCGCAGTTGGTGCCCGCGAGCATGGTCGTGCCGGGCACGATGGTCGCGCCTGTGGAGGCCGCCACCGAGTAGTTGGCTACGCATACTGTCGGGGTGGCCGTAGCAGGCGTGTTGGTAGGCCCAGGCGTGATACACGGGCCGCCTGCGAGCCAGCGGGCAGCGTTCATCACGATGCGCCCGAACGGTCCGCTCCACTGGCCTGCGCCGTCACCGACGTAGGCATTCACACCCACTGCGGTGTGTCCACTCGTCGTCTTATGCGCGACCAGTTGCTGTTGGTTGTCCCACAGAGCTTCCGAACTGGCGCCCGAAGTCAACGATAGGATGTTCACATAGAAGGCGCTGAGCGAGCCTGCCCCGATACCCTGCATGAGAGGATGACCGGCATTATAGGTGCCCAACGTGTGAGCTGTGAAGTCCGTGCCGGTGGAGAGGTTGAACGGCGAGTAGCCACCCGTCTGCCACCGTCCGTCCAGGTTCGGGCTACCCCATGCGAAGGTGAACACGACCGGCACTCCGCCCGCGTCCTGGTAGTCGGCCAGGTTGTTCCCCAACGCTACGTTGTCAAGGTAGGCGCAGTCATTGAAGACTACTACTACATTGTAGGTGAGCATCTGGGCCAGGGAAGGTGTGGAGAGGCCTGCGTCCACCACGTCCACTACCGAGGCGCCCTCGGCCAGTATCTGATCGCGCAGGGTGGTCGGGAAGACGTTGCAGTCACCATGTGCTATCAGCACCCTGAAGTTTGTCGTACAGGTAGCTGTGGCTCCGGGCGTGATGGTTGGTGGGACGATGGTGCTCGTAATACCAGGAGTCGCGCAGGTGCCCCCACCGATCGACTCGACCGAGGTCGAACCGCCGGAGGCCAGCCCACCACCGACAACGAAGCCGCGACCCTGGAAGAGGGCAGCGCCAGGTCCTGCGTGATCGGAGGTATACAGCGTGCCAGGGGCCCAGGTGTTGGCTACCGGATCGTATACGAATACTTGCTGGCTGATGGGCCGGTTCAAGCAGCCGACTACCCAGATCTTACCGTCGAGAGTGAACGCGCCGTCGGACTGGCAGTCGGCCTGTGGGAAGGCCGCCAGTGGCCGCCAGGCGTCTGTCACCGGGTTGTACGCATATGCCTGCGCTACAGACCCGCCAACCACGTAGATCTCGCCGTTATGCACGGTGCCGGACAGGTTTCCGCTGCCTGCTCCCGGCATCGGGCTTTTGGTCGCGTACGTGTTGGCAACTGGGTCGTATTCGTAGACGGTGTTCGCGGGGGTCGGGAAGGGAGCGGTGAAGCCCGCGATGATGTAGACCTTGCCGTTGAACTCGACTACCGCTGCGCCTGAGCGGACCGCCGGCAGCGCCGCCCCCTGGCTCCAGCTGTTGGCTACCGAGTCGTAGATCTGCATGGAGTTGAGCGGGCCTGTGAACGCGATGCTGTTATAGCCACCGGGCACGTACATCTTGGTGCCGACAGCGGCGGCCCTGGACTGGGCGTGCGGTGTCGGGATAGGCGCGACGGTGCTCCAGACGGCGCCGTCGAAGCGCTCTACGATATTCGTGTAGTCAGGTGCGGCGTTGAAGCCGGTAGCCGCATAGAGGAAGTTACCTACCACCGCTACACCGGGGCCACGGCGGGCGGTCGACATCGACGGCTCGGTGCGCCAGCTACCGCCACCAGGCACGCAGGTAGGCGTCCCTACTCCGACCGTGTTGGTGCGGGTGGGAGTGTTGGGTACAGTCGTACTAGTGGAGGTGCTGGTGCGGGTGGAGGTGCTGGTAGCACCTTGAGGTGTGCCGGTCGGGCACACACCACCCGTGAACACTTCCAGCGTATTTATGGGCGTGCCGGGCGAAGGTCCTGTGTAGCCGCCCGCTACGAACACGCGCGACCCATCCGAGTCCGCCGCCAGGTTGCGGCGCGGCGTGGTGAACGGTATGCCCAAGCGCCATGTGCCGGAGCCTGGATTGTAGATGTCTACCTGGTTGCTTGGGTTGGGCGGAGTCCTACCGCCTCCCAGCACCCACATCTCGTTCCCTACGGTCACCGCTCGTGTCTCCCCAGTCGCCCTCGGTATGTTGACTATTGGCGAGATCGAATCCCCGACCGGGTTGTACACGTAGGAGTTGGTGGTGTCGGTCAGCAAGCCACTACCAAAGATCGTGCCGCCGCCCGTGAAGATCAGCGAGCCGATAGTGGTAGCGGGTATGTAGCCCATGGGCACGGGCAAGACAGCGCTCTTCTGTGTCCACCGCGAGCCTACCGGGTCTGTCGGATCGAACTCCCAGATGGTGTTCAGCATGGCTGTGTTGATCGTGAACCCACCGATTATGTAGAGCTTATTCGCCTGGACGGCGAAGCCGCCAGGCAGGGTGGATCCGGTCGGGGTCTGAGGCCAGTTGTCGCCGAGGGTGGTCAGCGTGTCGGCTATCGGGTCGTACACGCGCACCACGTTGGTGGAGGTGACCAGACCTGCCGCCGATCCGCCTACCATCACGATAACGGGGTTGGCGAAGCCGGGGACAGTCATGACCCCACCCGCCATGTTGTTCACCTGGCCGTCGGTGAAGACGGCGGTCTTGGTGATCCAGGTATTAGCGACCGGGTCGTACTCATGCGGCTGCCTGTAGTCGGAGCCTGAGGTGTCGTTGTTACGGCCACCCAGCACATAGAACTTACCGTTAGGTGGGTACCAGATGCCCAGGCCGCGCACTATGTTGCCCGCGTTGAAGGGCGCTCTGAAGGTCCATGCCCCAGGTACGCACACGGTGGAGGTTGCCCCCACCGGAGGTGTGTTTGTGCGGGTGCTGGTGGCCCCAACAGGGGTATTGGTGCGGGTGGAGGTGGATACGGGAAGGGTGGATGTAGGTGTAGTGGTGATGCATGCCCCACCCGTGGTGCCTCGCAACCTGAACATCTGGTCAGGCTCGTTTGGCTGCCCTACACACACCGTCCGGCTGTCCCAGTTTACGCACCCAGGTCCGAACCCTCCTCCTGGGTTACGCCACGTGGCTCCCGAGTTGGACAGCACCGTGCGGTTCGTCCAGCCCCACTGTCCGGCGGGGGTGAAGTCTTGCCTGGCCTGCACCGATACGAAGTAGCGCGTGCCAGCCCCGCCTCCAGGCAGCGCGGCGGGGGCGGTCAGCGTTATTGCGAACACGCCTGCGGTGTTGATGTAGCTTTGGCCGGTGGCGGTGTAGACGGCAGCCCCAGGTATGAAGTAGGTGCCGGACACCACACTTGAGTAGAAGTAGACGTTGAAGGAGGCGGCGGGGCCTGGGCCGTTGAAGTACAGACCCTGGGCATCGACCTGGTTGACGTTCCAGGTGGCACCGGCGGGGACTATGAAGTCGTCGGCGGTCTGGTTATCGAAGGCATTATTGGCAGCTTCGAAGTCCTGGGAGTTGGTCGAGAAGGTGCCAGGGCTATTCAGTTGGTCGTACAGTATTACCTGGCCGCCCACGCACGCTGTGGCTGTGGCGGTCGATGTGCCTACGCCCACCGTGTTCGTGCGCGTCGAGGTCGGAGGTACTGTTGTGCTCGTGCTCGTACTGGTAGACACGGGCGGGGTGATGGTAGTGGTCACACAAGAGCCGCCGTAAGAGACGCTCACGTCGTCTATATTCCACCCTGTATTAGCCACCGAGCAGTCGGTCCCCAGCCGGAAGCGGAACTTCATGTTCGTGTTTACGTACGGCAGCAGGTTTACCCTCACCTCTGCGTACGCGGTCATTGAGCCGGTCCACACCCTCTTCCCTGCCGGGAATGGCGGTGGGGTGCCTGCCGTCACACAGCCCTGGAAGATGGTGATGGTGCCGTTGTACCCACCCTGCTGTATGTTCGGGTCGGCGTCCGTCCAGGTGCCTCCTCCATCGGTGGAGACCTCCAGCACTCCACCATCGAACAGGTTCTCGAACGAGAAGCGATGCCAGAAGGAGAGAGTAGCGGTAGTAACCCCTGAGGGGATTACGATGTTGCTGATGGTGGTCAGCCTGGAGTCTGTGGTCCTATCGGGGTCGGGAGCAAAGGCTGAGCGAGTGCCGGAGTGAGGGTTGGCGGCAACCGATGCCCAGCCAGGGGTAGGCACGGGGGTGGTGGTGGAGGTGATGATGACTGTCTGGGTGAACGCTCCCAACGTCCCACTCTCGAAGCCCTCGGTGAGCGCGTTGGTGAAGGCGCAGATGGTAGCTGTGGCGCTAGGGGGGATTGGGGTGTTGGTAGTTGTGCTGGTGCGCGTTGCTGTAGGTAGTGTCCCTGTCGCTGTCGGCCCCCCTACGATGCTCGCTTTATCGAAGAAGACGTTCATCTGGTTGACGCCGCCCTGTATGACACGCCCGTCGTTCCAGGTCTGGTAGAAATCGGTGCCCTGGTTGCTATTGCTGGCCATGGCGTAATCGTAGTCGCCGCCGTAGCATGCCGCGGAACTGGCCTCGGCCGCCCATTGCGGGCTAATGACGTCGCTGATGGGCTTATCAACCAGCCAGCTGACGCCATTGTCGGTGGAGGAACGCACGAAACGCTGGTAGTCGTTGCCTGTGGTGTTACGTCTGTCGTACCAGCCGACCAGAACGGTGCCTTGCGCGTTGACTGCCAGGCTCGGCATCCACTGCGCTCTCGTGCCGGCGGGCGCGTCCGTGTTCAATATAAGAGGACTCGACCAGGTCATCCCGCCATCGGTCGAGCGAATGTACATGATATCGCCCTGGTCAGCGGCGGCGCCGTGCTGGGCGTACGCATAGTGTACGACGTTACTGGGTCCGACGCCCGGCTGGCCCCAACCCTGGTGTCGCCAATTGCCAGGCGCGCCAGGCATAATGGCGAAGAACGCATTTCCAGGGCACGTACCGGAACCGGGAGCAGGGAATGCAGGCCCTTGCTGTATCTGTGTCCAGGTTGCCCCACCGTCGGTGGAGCGATGGATATAGTTGATGCGATTCGCCAGCCCGCCTCCACCTTCGTCCATTGACTGGGCGAATACCCAACCATTGGTGGTGGGGCTGCCCGTGATCTGCACCGGGCGGTTAGCCCCGCCTCCTGGGCGAGAGGAGAGTGTGACCGGTGCGCTCCAGGTGACGCCGTCATCGGTTGACCTGACCGCCTGCAATGGCGCATTCGTAAGTGCGAAATTGGAGAAAATGACGTATTGGAAGCCGAAGAAGGGGCTGCCCACGACGTTATCCACCCAACCAGAGAACCGATCGTCGTTGCTGCCGGTGTGGGTACAACCACTTGTGGTCCAATTGATGCCGTCCACTGATTCCCACTGGCCGATGCCGTTAGCGCCGCAGGCGTTCGAGAAGAAGCCGGCGAACCACTTGTTAGCGCGGGCGCTCCAGTAATGGAACGGGTCGCCTCCGCACTGGCCAAGACCGGAGAAAGTGGTGCCAGGGAGCCAGGTGAAAGTAGCGCCGCCATCCGTCGAGGTGCTTGCCCCGCAGAGAAGGATCGGGTTCAGGGTAATGCCCCTGAAGTCGTTGAACGTGACGACGATAGTATTGCCATTGCCCCAAACCCAACTCTCGGCCTGAGAGCGGTTCGTAGTCTCGCCAACGTTCATGTCTTTGTCGACACCGCCGGTCAAGGGAGCCAGCAATTTGTCGATAGCGGCTACGCCCGTTCGGCCAGAATCACCCTTTTGAGAATCGGGCTGCTTTGGCTGATCGGTACCCATACACTTGGCGAGGATTGCCCCCGCCCGCTGGTTCATCTGCTGCGCTATGCCGTCCCGTTCCAGGTTGGCGCAGTTATATCCGGCTACGCCCCAAGGGTCGCTGGCGTCAGCCTTCTGCCCTGGCACACCAAGTGGTGGAGATGCAGCGGACCCCGTAGGGAAAGCCGCGCTGGCTTGCAAGGCTGCGCTGCCCAATACCAGCAACCCTACAAGTGCGATAATAACGCGCCGTAGATAGTACCACTTTCTCTCTGATCCAGTTGACATCTCAAGCTCCTTCCACGAGTAAGACGTTAAGCCCTGGCAATTACGTAGGAGAACGCGACAACGTGTATTCAGTTGTGCTCGGATTATGGGTAGGACGTACGAGGTTAACCACTTTAAAGGCATACCTAAAGGCGCTTTAGTGGCCTCGGACGCACTGATTATAGAGCAGTAACGGTGGGCTGTCAATACGTTTTTCTACATTGTTCTGATGTTAGTCGTCGGTTGTCGGTTGTCGGTGGGAACATAAAACGTAAATGATGCCTGAGATACGAGGGCAAACTTCACTTCCCACTTAAGGAAGTTCCATGGGAAGTGAAG
>JBAURA010000036.1:0-1975 GCA_049580985.1 Chloroflexia bacterium | reverse complement strand
TGTCCGGGTACATCACCACCCCACCGTGTGATGCAGGGCAGGTCCCTTGCTTCAAGCCCGGCAACCCCACCACTCGTGGGCAGATGGCTAAGATAGTGGTGCTCGCCTTCCGCTTCCCGATAGATACGACGGGTGGGCCGCACTTCTCGGACGTGCCACCCGGCCACACCTTCTACGACTACATCGAGACGGGCAGGAACCTGGGCCTGTTCACAGGGTATGCGGACGGTACGTACAGGCCGAATGTACATGTGACTAGAGGGCAGATAGCCAAGATAGTGGTGAATGCCGCCATCATGGCCGACCCCGCCAACTGGACGCTGGAGAACCCACCCACCAACACGTTCCAGGATGTGCCGGTAGGCTCGGTGTTCTTCCGGTGGATAGAGACGGCGTACTCGCACCACATCCTGGCGGGCTACCCGTGCGGGGTATCCCCGACGTTGCCGTGCGTACCGCCAGGGAACAAGCCGTACTTCATACCAGGGGCGGACGCCACCAGGGCACAGATCTCCAAGATAGTTTTCCTGGCAGTCAACTATCCACCGCAAAGATAAGCAGTTTCCCTGAACGGTGGGCACGAACAGGCGGAGGCTTTTGCCTCCGCCTGTTCAATTCGCCTGACCATGATAATCTATCTATACGTTCGACCCTTCCACCGCACACCCCTACCGGACACAACACAATACATCGAGAACAAGAGCATAACGTTCCCCACCGCCACCGCGAGCGGATACGCCAGCGCATACCTCATAGGGATGCCCAGACTCCGGCACACCGCCGCGCGCAACACCAGCATTGGCAGCAATTGAATCGGCGCGTGGCGCAGTGCGCTCGCCCGCGCCCTATACCCTCTCCGCATGACGGCATTCACCAGCGAGAGGAGTGGCATGAAGGCATAGAGTGACAGCGCGCCCACAATAGCCAGCGTCCGAGGCATATCGTGGCCGCTTGCCCAGAACATAGTCTTCGAGTACCCGTCCCACATCTCCCGCAAAGAAGAATAGACCCGTGCCCGCGCTAAACGCTGCCCATACTCAAGCCGCACTTTCCCGCCCCGCCGCTTGAGCGCAGCCGCTATCGCACGGTCCTCGGCCACGTCGCTACGCACCCCAGGCTGTGAGATCGCGGCCTCGTAAGCTGCCCGCTTCATCAGCATAAACTGGCCGTTAGCCGCCGCCCCCCGGCTCTCCCCATCCCGATTTACGCCGTCCATAGTGCCTACCAGCAGCGTGTAAAGCTCCCCCACCTGTGGCACCAATACTCGCTCCCAGAACCCCTCCATATCCACGCGAATCACCAGGCTGAGCAAGTCGGCGTCTGCTTCCTCTGTTCGCTGTACCACCGTGGACAACATCAGCGGATCATGGCGGGTATCGGCATCGACAAAAAGCAAATAAGCAGCATCGGGCGAAGATGCTACATATCCCGTATGCATAGCATGGTTCTTCCCCGTCCAGCCCGCCGGCAACGACGGAGCCTGAACCAGCCGTACCTGTGGATTGCCGCCCGCGAAGTGGCGCACCCTCTCTGCGGTACCATCCGCCGAGCCGTCGTCAACCACCGTGATTCGGAAGCGCCCCGCCGGGTATCTCTGGCCCGCGAGTGTCTCCAGGAGCGGCACGATGTTGCGCTCTTCGTCTCGTGCTGGGATAATGATCTCGACCAATGGGGCCTCGCGTCCTATGGGCCACGCGACCGGGCCAAGCTCAGGATTGCGCCTGCGGTTGAGAAATAGCCCAAGCGCGACAGCGGACGTGATCGAGTTGATGATCGCCGTCCGCAGCAGGTGAATGTCAGGGTGAAAGTAGGATTTCATGTTTTTATCTGTCCGACTACGTTGCACTTTCATATACGCGAGCCATCCGCTTCCATTAGCACCTGACAGGACCGGAAAAATGAATCGTAGGGGCACCCCTTGTGGGTGCCCTGTTGGATAGAGATCAAGGTGAGGGAAGAGGGCACCCACAAGGGG
>JBAURA010000035.1:0-13772 GCA_049580985.1 Chloroflexia bacterium | reverse complement strand
GTTCGAGCGAGATTCGGCTTCTCTCAGGCGTGGATTTTACACCCACAAACAGGATCTTAGCCCACCGGATTCTTCGCTTCGCTCAGAATGACAACCTCTTCGTTAGTTCGTTTACTGCTACTTCTTCCTTTGTGAACCACTCAGCATGACCAAAGCAACTGGGTCGGTTTCCATGTGGCCTTGCACTCATTTTATACATGAGTCACGTCACTTACGTTTTACGTCTCACCGACTACCGTCCGCTCAGAACATACCTGGGATGTTCATGCCACCCGTGATAGCGCTCATCTTCTTCTGGGCCATGTCCTGGGCTTTTTCGAGGGCCTGGTTGAAGGCGGCTAACATCATATCCTGCAAGGTCTCGACGTCTTCGGGGTCGACCGCATCGGGGTCAATGGTAACGGCCGTAACTGTGTGGTGGCCGTTCATTTCGATAGTCACGGCCCCCCCACCGGCGGTCGCCGTCACGGTCTCGTTGGCGAGGTCTTCCTGGGCCTTGATCATCTTCTTCTGCATATCCTGTAGCTGGCGCATCATGCGATTGTCCATGACTGGGTTTCTCCTTTTTTGTGGACGGTAGTCGGTAGTCGGTAGTCGGTTGTCGGTTGTCGGTAATTACGTTTTACGTTTTACGTTTTGCGTTTTACACTACCGTCTACCGTCCATCGTCCACCGTCCACCGTCCGCTATCCTTCCTCACTCGTCTCGAACTTCTCTATTCCGAACGTGTTCATCACTGCCCGTCCTCTGGGTGTTTCGTGGGGAGCGGGTGGCTTATCATTAGGAGTGCGTGGGCCGGGCTTGGGGCCATTGCTTCCACCGGTATCCGCAGGAGCAGACCCTTCCTGATCAAAGGTAATCGCTTCCAACAAGCATTGTTTATCCATCACCCGCGAGAGCACGTTCTCAAGCAGGCTGCGCTGCTGTTCTCCCCTGGCGCGCTGAGCGTGGATGGGGTACCGGAAGCTGATGGTCACCGTCTTCCCCGCCACTCCGTAGGGCCGCACCTGCGTCGGGTCGCGGAACACCGCCGCCATCTGCTTGCTGCGGGCGTTGATCTGGTCTATCACATTGGGCCACAGCCTCTTGAGCTTGCCCAGATCGTCGCCATCATCTTCGTCAGCGGCCCCCACCGTTGCCGCCTGCTGGGCTTCTGCCGAAACATGGCCGTTGCTTGCGACCACAGGCTCGACCTGCTCGACCTCTGCCGGGAGCTCTTTCTCCTGGGCACCGGCTCCCTCACGCGGGGCTTGAGCGCCACCGTTGAGGTATTCGTGGATTGGAGGCGGGGGAGCGGAACTTTGTGGCATTGGCCCACCGGCGGTGCGCGCGGATTGCCCCTGCCTCTGGGGAGTCGGCTGACTGGCCGAGGGTTGCACCAACCTTGTACGCTCCGGCGGCGCAAGCCCAACCTGTTCTACACCAGCCGCAAGCTCGGCGCTGTGGTCTCTTAGCTGACCGGCGCTTGGCATGGGCGGCAAGATAGCTTCCACGAGGGCCATCTCAAGCGGCAATTGGCGATATGCGGTGGATCTCAACTCGCCATCGGCGGCGGCAAATACCTTCGTCCAGCGCAACAGATCGGGCAGCGTAACTTTCGCGGCCTGTCCCTCCATGCGCTTCTTCATCTCCTCAGTCACGTCCAGCAGGGAGCCATCCGACGCCTGGGCCGCGCCCGATTTGACCAGCATCAACTGGCGCAGGTGCTCGACGGTCTGGCGGTTGAACTGCCGCACGTCCAACCCCTCGTCCAGCACGGCGTTCACCAGGCGCAGGCCCGCCGACAGGTCGGCGGATACCAGGCAATCGATGAAATCGGCCACGCGCTCCGCACCGGACGCGCCAAGCATATCCTGCACTTCGGCCAGCCTGATCCCGCCCTCCGCGAAGACGCGCAACTGGTCGAGCAGAGAGAGCGCATCGCGCAACGAGCCGGTGGACTGGCGCGCCACCAATTCCAGGGCGGCGTCCTCGACCTCGATGCTCTCCTGGTCGCACACCCACCGCAGGCGGTCGACCATCGACTTGAGGGGCACGCGCCTGAAATCGAAACGCTGGCAGCGCGAAGCGACGGTGGCGGGCACTTTGTGCACCTCGGTGGTCGCCAGGATGAAGGCCACCTGCGGCGGCGGCTCCTCCAACGTCTTGAGGAGGGCGTTGAAGGCCGACACGCTCAACATATGGACCTCATCCACGATGTAGAACTTAGTGTTCCACACGGCAGGGGAGAACTGGGCGCGCTCGATTATCTCTCGTATGTTGTCTACGCCAGTGTTCGAGGCGGCGTCTATTTCGATGAGGTCGGTGGCGATCTCGCGCCCGGCGGCGATGCAGTTTCCGCACTCGTTGCACGGCCTGTCCGGCCCTTCGGCGAGGCAGTTGGCGGCGCGGGCCAGGAGGCGGGCGGCGCTCGTCTTGCCGACGCCACGCGGCCCCGTGAAGAGATAGGCGTGGCCGATGCGCCCGGTGGCTATGGCGTTCTTGAGCGTCTTCACCACCGGCTCCTGTCCGACCAGTTCGTCAAACGTCTGGGAGCGGTACTTTCTATAAAGGGAAAGAGACATAAGCTATCACGTACTTCGTATTGCGTATTTCGTATTAGACTCGTTACTCGGTACTCGGCGATAGGCAGCCATCGCGCGGCTATTATACCACGGCTATCTTGCGAAAACACGGTGGTTTGGCACCCTTATATGCCGTATAATCTAGTTGCTGATGAGTCGAACCCTTTTGCCAACTCAGGGAGACAGCCGTGCTCAACAGGAGGGCACGGCGCGCGCCGTCACGTCCGGCGAAGCGTTCAGCCGGGCGGCAGCCCTGTACGACGCCGACGAGGAGCAGAACGTAATGGCACGCTGGACGCGCCAGCGCAGCCTCTCTATTCTATTGAAAACATTCAAGCCGGGCGACCGCATCCTGGAGATTGGCTGCGGCACGGGCATCGAGGCAGTGCAGCTTGCACGGCAGGGCATCCGGGTGGTGGCTACCGACACCGCCCCCGGCATGATAGAAGCCGTTAGCGCGAAACTTTCCGAGAATGGACCGGCCCACGACCTCGCCGGTATGATCGAGCCGGTGCTTGTGCCTGCTCAACACCTGGACGAACTGGTGGCGCGCTACGGGGAGAGCGCGTTCGACGGCGCGTTCTCAAGCATGGGGCCGCTGAACTGCATCCCCGACCTCCAGCCCGTGGCGGATGCGTTGGCTCACCTTGTGAAACCGGGCGGGCGCGTGATCCTGGGGGTGCTGAACCGCTACTGCCTGTGGGAGACCGCCTGGTACCTGCGCGCCCTTCAACCCAGGATCGCGTTCAGGCGCTGGGGAGGCGAGGCCGAAGCCACCTCCCGCCCCGACTGGCAGGAGGAGAAGTTCACCTGCTACTACTGGCACCGTGGCCGCATCGAGCGTGCTTTCCGGCCTCACTTCCGAATAACAAGGCGCGAGGGCCTGCCCTGGCTGATGCCGCCCCTCTACCTAGACGGCCTGATCAGGCGCGCACCCGGCTTCTTCCGCGTATTGTCCCGCCTCGACCGCCGGCTCGCCCACGTATGGCCCGCGTATGATATTGGGGATCATTTGTTGATCCAGTTCGAGCGCATTCGCTGATTATAGCGGGACTACAGACTCTATTCGCCTGCTTCCATCGCCCTGGATCACATAGACTGAAATCTCATGTACTATCGTGTCATGTCTGACATCGATTCCTGCTGCCGAGAAGACCGCTTCCCGCCAAGCCGCCGGATCGGTAAGTCGTCCTACCGTCATGTGGGGCACATACGTGTGGTGGGGCGAGAGAAAACCGGCTAACGGTCCCATATATAGCCGGTCGTGAAGGGCGATCAGATCATCGTTACCCTGTTTGACGTTGAGAAAGAGGTATTCGCCCTCCGCGCCGGTGACATTCGCCAGGCGCACGGGGAAGGGCTTGATGTTTGCAACGGCTTGTTGTATATGCTCACGTAAGTGCTCGCTCGTCAGGTCGCTCTCAAAAGGGAATACGAGGGTTATGTGAGGCGGAACCAGGGCTGCTAGTGGGTCGAATCTCTGGCGCAACATGCGTACAGGACTGGTGTCCGGCACGTACGGGAAGATGGCGATTACCCGTTTAGCTTTCTCCGATGCAGAAATCAATCGTCCTCTCGCAACAACGCTCGGAAGCCCGCTTGCCGGAAATGTTCATCCGAAGTCAGAGCATCATTGATGCGGCGCTCCTGCATAACTACGAATGAGATACAATCGACCAGTCCCCACTCTTTGTCAGGGCGAGCACGATATAACTCATAGGCCTGAGCGTATAATTGTTCCGAAAGCGGTACGATATCTATGGTGGGGTCTGCTTCCAAAGATTCCAGCAGTTGGATGGCAGCCGAACGGAACTGCCTTTTGGATAGAGCATTGCCGATCTCTACCAGTACGGCACGTGTAGTGACGACTAAGGTTCTAGATTTCTCTAACTGAACTGAGAGGCTTCGCGCTCGCTCCTGGAACTCATCCCGCGGCGAGATCAGAGCAAGCGCATAGGCGGTATCGAGAAACAACTCACTCGCCATCCTCATCACCCTGTCCGTTCACGTCGTGTAGATGCCCATAAAGATATTTATCGTGATTACGAGACCAGTCAGGTGGCCCCTCGACATTCAACGAGCGAGCTACGCGAAAGAAAGAAGGGGTCTCCCCGTTTTCCGGCAACACACTCTCTACTGTGATCCGCACGCGCGTATTAGGCTCCAGCTCAAGCGGTTCGTCAGGCAGGAGTGCCCTACCATCGTATGTTGCTTCAATAACATTTGACATGAGAGCCTCCCTGTTTGAGAACATCCGCCTATAGCTCATTATAGCACGGCTGTATGCCGATCTCGCTAACCGACTTCGACGGTCTGGGCCTCAGCCCCAGGCTCCACGTATCCCCTACCCGCCTCCTCTTCCTCTGCCTCCGTCACCGCGCGCCCGTTCTTGTTGAGCGGCCTGGTCGTGTAGTACTTGGCCTGCGGGTGGTGCACCACCAGCGCCGCCGTCGACTGCTCAGGCACGAGCACGAAGCCCTCGGTCAGGTTCACGCCTATCTTATCGGCGGGCAGCACCTGTAGCAGTTTCACCTGCTCCTCCGGGTCGGGGCAGGCAGGATAGCCCCACGAGTAGCGGCGGCCCTGCCCCTCCGGCAGGCCAAGCTCCCGCCGCACGAGCTTATGGGTCCACTCGGCCAACGCCTCCGCGAGCGCAACACTCAACCCGTATATGTAGTAGCCCTCCGAATAGTTACCTGCGCGCTGTAACTGATCGGATACCTCACTCGCGCGGTCGCCCATCGTCACCACCTGGAGAGGCACTACATCCACCCGCCCCGATTCGACAGAAGCGTAGTAATCGGCCAGGCATAGGTGCTCTCGGTCCGGCTGGCGTGGGAACGAGAATGCAATTTTGGGTTTCAGACCTCGTATTTTGGTCGGATCAGGTTGCCCATCGTCCATCGTCCATCGTCCATCGTCCGCGTCGTACACTAGCAACTCGTTCCCCTTCGACTGGCATGGGAAATAGCCATATATGACTTTGGGCGTGAGCAGTTGCCTGCCGCGCATCTCGCGTCTCATCTGCTCCAGCCTGGGCATAAGCTCTGTCTCCACGGCACGCTCGTAGTCGGCCCCGTGCAGCTTGTGCGCGCCCCACGATAGCCGGAACAGAGACTTGAGGTCGAGGCAATCGAATACTTCATCTAGCGGGATATGTCGCTGGCCCAGCACCTTGTAGCCCCAGAACGGCGGTGTTGGGATCGGCACGTCCTGGGCGACGTTGGAGCGCACTATGGGTGCGGCTGTCGCAGAGGTACGCTCGCTCTGGCCCTTCGCTTCGCGCTCGTGCAAGATGGTGGCTTCGCGGTGCTTGCGCTCTACGTAGGCCGCTTTATTTGCTTCATCGGTGAGGGCTTCCATCGTGTCGAGGCCCTCGAAAGCGTCACGGCAGTAGTACACGCCGGGCGCATAGCGCTGCACAGCGCCCTCTTCGCCCACGAAGCCGATACGCGCCCCGAACGGCCTGTTGATCGCCGCCCCCCCTACAAGCACCGGGTAGCTCAACCCGCGCTTGTGCAACTCCTGCACGCACAGAGGCATCTGCTTGGATGTATTGACCAGCAGCGCGCTCAGGCCGATAGCCGTGGCCTCTAGCTCCACGGCCTTGTCTATGATCACGTTCAACGGCACTTGCTTGCCAAGGTCAAACACAGTGTAGCCGTTGTTGGTGAGGATCGTGTTCACCAGGCTCTTGCCGATGTCGTGCACGTCACCAAACACGGTAGCGAGCACCACCCTGCCCTTGGTGTAGCCCTCTTTCTTCTCGAAGTACTGCTCCAGGTGGGCCACCGCCCGCTTCATCACCTCAGCCGATTGGAGCACGAAGGGCAGGATCAACTCGCCCGCCCCGAACTTATCTCCTACCTCCTTCATGGCGGGCAAGAGCACGTTATTCAGCACCCACACCGCGTCGTGGGCCGCCACCGACTCGTCCAGCAAAGCCTCGATGCCATCCTTCTTGCGGTGCAGTATCTGGTAGTGGATCCTCTCCTCTACCGTGAGGCCGGCCAGCGCATCTTCTGTCGATTGGCGACTTTCATCCGCCGTCTTCTTGTTCACTTCGAAGTATGCGATGTATTCAGGAAGAGCATTTGGTTCGTTGTTAATCAGGTTATCAGCCAAACGTCTCTCATTCTCATCTATCTCTGTGTAAGGCGTTATGTGCGCGGGATTGACTATCGCGAGGTCAAGCCCCGCTTGCACCGCGTGGTGCAGGAATACAGAGTTGAGCACCGACCTGGGATAAGGATCTATACCAAACGACACGTTGCTCACACCGAGCAGCGTCAGCGCGCCCGGTAGCTCCGCTTTCACGCGCCGGATACCCTCCAGGGTTTCGACCGCCGAGGGGGCCAGGTCTTCCTGGCCGGTAGTCACCGGGAAGGTCAATACGTCGAAGATGAGCGCGCCCGGTTCCAGCCCGTACTCCTGCGTCGCAATGTCGTACATCCGCTTGCACACCCCCACTTTCGTGTCGGCGGTGTGCGCCATGCCGATCTCGTCAATCGCGAGGGCCACTACCGCCGACCCGTGCTCGACGACCAGCGGCAGCACGGCCTCTATCCTCTCGCGGCCCCGCTCCATGTTGATCGAGTTGACGATCGCTCTGCCCGGATAAACCTCCAGCGCGGCTTTGATAGCCGAGGCCTCGGTGCTGTCGAACACCAGGGGCGCTTCCACGGCCAGGCTCAGCTTCTTGACCAGCTTGCGCATCTGGTCGTCTTCATCGACGCGTTCGGTGAGGGCCACCTGCACGTCCAGCACGTGCGCGCCACCGTCCACCTGTTCGCGCCCCACCTGCACTATAGCGTCATAGTCGTCGGCCAGCAGTAGGCGCTTGACCTTCCGCGACCCCTGAGCGTTCATCCGCTCGCCCACTATCATGGGCGCGGGCTCCTGTTGCAGGGTGAAGGCCCGCATGCCGCTCGACACGCGGGGCACGTAATAGCTGGGCCGCTCGGTCTGCGCGCGGTTTTGCCCCACGGCCTCCACGAATGCGCGGATGTGCTCCGGCGTAGTGCCGCAGCAGCCGCCTATCACGCTCACCCCGAACTGGGTGACGAACTCGTACAGGTCGCGCGCCATTGGCTCAGGCAACTCGGGGTAGACCGCCTGCCCGCGCACGTTGAGCGGCAGCCCGGCGTTGGGTATGCACGATACCCACTTTGTCGAGTACTCGCCCATGAAGCGGATCGGCTCGCGCATATGCTCCGGGCCGGTGGAACAGTTGAGGCCAATGATCTGCACCGGCAGGTATTGAAGGGTGGTAAGCGAGGCCACGATGTCCGTGCCGAGCAGCATACGACCCGTCGTATCGAGCGTCACCTGCGCCTGGATAGGGACCCACCGGCCACTTTCTTTGAAATACTCCACAGCCCCGTTGATCGCCGCCTTCAGCTCCAGAATGTCCTGCGTGGTCTCGATGATCAGGAGGTCCACGCCACCCTCAATCAAAGGTTTGGCCTGCTCCTTATATATCGCCTTTAGCTGGGCATATGTGATGTTGGAGAGCGTGGGGTCGTCGGCGGACGGCAGGAAGCCGGTCGGGCCCATCGAGCCTGCCACATACCTGGGCCTGGAAGGAGAGGCGTAGCTGTCGGCCACCCTGCGCGCGATCTGGGCGGCGGTGTAGTTCTGGTGGTACACCTCGTCAGGGATGCCGTACTCGCCGAGCTTGGGCCTCGTGCTCCCGAAGGTGGCGGTTTCCAGCACATCCGCGCCCGCCTCCATATACGACGCGTGAATCTCCTCGATAACGCGCGGGTTGGTCACGCACAGGTAGTCATTACAACCCTCGAACTGCGCGCCGCCGAAGTCCTCCGCCGTAAGATTGTAGTTGACCACGGCGGTCCCCATAGCCCCGTCGAAGACTAGCACGCGCTCTTTGAGGCTGTCCAGGTATGTTTTCTTGCTCATGGGCGATACTCCATAAAACGTAATGCGTAAAACGTAACTGTTACCGTCCACCGTCTACCGTCCACCGTCCACCGTCCACCGTCCACCGTCCACCGTCCCCCAATAAAAAACCTCTCACAGGGAGAGGTGTGTCTCTTGCCGCTAACGGCCCAATCCTTCCCCGTGGGGGCTGGGTGTGGCACCGCGCGTCGCCGGTTGCCGGGTAGGTCTACGAGCCAGTACTCTTGCTACCACTCTCGATTTATGTTCGGTTGTGTTGTGTGTAGTTTACAGTACTATGGTTGTGCGTGTCAAGACGTTGATCAGGCTATCGGGCATAGGAACAGCAGCATCATTAGCGTCAGTAAGACTTGAGATCGGTTCGTAGTACGTCATCGACCGCTATCGAGCCTGTAAGACTGCCCGGCAACACCAGAATGTCACCTGGTTTCGCCAGGCTCGTTGTGTTGTAGCTCGCACCCATTGGATTAGAGTATACTTCAATAATATCATCTTGAAGATTGACGATCCAATACTCGGGTATGCCTGCCCTGGCATAGCCAGCGCGTTTCCGTCCCCTGTCTTCTCTAAGTGATGAATCAGCTACCTCGATAACCAATAACGTATCCTCAGGCATAGGACGCTCGGCTTCGTACATATCCCCACGCCATTTAAGTAGAGCCAGATCAGGCTCAGGTTGTGAATTGGGCGGAACCCGGACTGTATTCTGAGTGGAAATAACCGCGGCCCTGCCCAACAACTCGTGAAACAGCAATTGAAGGCGACGCACACACGCCTCGTGACGTAAGCCACGCGAAGCCATTTTTACGATTTCACCATCGATAAGCTCAACATGGTCGTCCTCCCTCAGGATACCAGCCTCGATCATCTTCTCGTACTGTTCAACAGAGAAGCGATAGAGCGAGTCGTATGTACGTGGTGCGATCTCGACAGCCATAGTCTTTACCTCTTGATCAGCATTATACCATGCATTGAAGCGACTACTGCCACCCCGTCAATATCTCCTCTCGCCTGAACAACCGCACGCTCACCACGAGCAGCAACAGGTCGATCACCCCCACGCCTATAGCGATCCCCATCACGACCCCCACCCCTACCTGCACCGCCCCCGACACCTGCGCAATCAACATGCCGATCACCGGTAGGATCACCAGCGAGCCTAGTTGTTGCGCGCTGTTCGGGTCCTTCACCCTGGAGGAGATGAGCACCCCCAGCCCGACGGCAAGAAAAGTGAAGAGCGGGGTCAACAAAACGATAGCGAGGAGCCAGGTGGGGCTCATGACCAGGCCCGTATATATCTCGTCGCTGGTCACGAACCGGGCAACGAGCGCGAACACCGCGAAGCCCCACCAGGTCGAGATGATGCCTGGGATGGCCGCCGACAGCCCCTTCGCGGCCAGCAGCTCCCACGTCTTGATGGGCGTCGCCAGCAGCGGCTCCAGCGTCCTAAGCTGCTTCTCACCCACGATAGAATAGCTGGCGATGGTGATCGGCACTACCAGCGGGATCACCTGGAACAGCACCAGGAACGGGTTGAGCAGAGTCACGCGCAGGCTGTCCGCCCCACTGAAGAGCGCGCCGTCCACGCCCGGCACCTGTCTCAAAGCCGTCTCGGTCGCTCCTTTGAGCGGGGAATTCTCAACCGTCAAGAAGGAGGAGAGCGCCAGCACGCCAACGGCCAGCGCCACCAGCAAGAAGGTAGGCACAAGCGTGGTGAATACCACCACCCTGTTGCGGATGAGCTGCGCCCACTCATTCTCCATCACGGCCAGGATGCGCCGGTTCAACAGGCTGCTGGCTTTCATGCGCCTTTCACCCCTTCCAGGCCGCCCGTGCCGCCGTTCCTGCCGTTCCTGCTATTCCGCGAGAGCGCGCGAGCCGTGTCCACCGCCGCCTCCGCTTCGAGCAGATCCTGCCGCGCCACCAGGTCCAGGTAGGCGCGCTCCAACGTATGCTCAACCTCGGCCACACGCGTTACGTCGGCCCCCGACATGATAAGCCCGCGCACTATCCGCGGCGTGTGCTCTTCGGGGTCGAGCATCGACACCAGCAGGCGCGTGCCGGCCACCCCCACGTCCCCCACGCCCGGCATATGGGACACCATCACTGCATAGTCGTTCATCGTGCGGCCCAGCTTCTCATCCAGGTTGGCACGTTCACCCAGATCAAACAGGGGGTTAGCGATCTTGATCTCGATCTGGTGCCCATACAAAGCCCGCTGAAGCTCGCGGGGCGTACCTACTTTAATTAGAGAGCGCTTCACAATGCCCACCCGCCCGCAGAGATGAGCCGCCTCGTGCAGATTATGCGTGCAGAGGATGATGGTGCGCCCCTCACCCTGCAATGCCTGGATGGCATCGCGCACCAGCTTCGCGCCCTCTGGGTCGAGCGCCGAGGTCGGCTCGTCGAGGATCACCACCGGCGGCTCGTGCAACAGGGCGCGCGCCAGGCTCAGCTTCTGCTTCATCCCACGCGAGAACGTGCCCGCCGGGTCTTTCCTGCGCTCCCACAGCCCGAAGAGCTTGAGGTAATGCTCTATCTGCATGCGCGCCCTGGCGGTGTCCAAAAAATAAAGCTTGGCGAAGAACTCAAGGTTGCGCTGCGCCGAGAGATTGTCGTACAATCCCGCAGGCTCCGTCAAGATGCCTACCCTGCGCCGCACCTCGTCGGGGCGCGCCACCACGTCGAAGCCGCACACGGTCGCGTGCCCCACCGTAGGTGCGATGAGGCTCGAAAGCATGCGCATGGTGGTCGTCTTGCCCGCCCCGTTGGGGCCGAGCAGGCCAAATACCTCACCAGGCTCTATCTCGACGTTGAGGTCGCGCACGGCCCAGCGGTCGCCAAACTTGCGACCGAGGCCGTCGGCTGTGATTACATACAATTCTTCGATCCCGCATGTGGTCGGTTGTCAGTTATCAGTTGTTAGTTGTCAATAGTAGGCCGCGAACTTTCGTAACCGACAACCGACAACTGACAACCGGCAACTGATAACTATAGCCTCCCCATCTTATCAGGCTCACCGCCTGGCAGTCAACGCCACAGGGGGTATTTCGGAGGTAATCAGGGGAGGTATAAGTACCATTCGCAGGGGGTACATTAGGCATAGGCCCTCACGATTTGCTATAATAATTTCGATTCAGCGCTTCGCTGCTTTTGTATGATCTCAGCTTCATCATGCCGGAGAAGAGTCCTTTGTCCGATCTGAACCCACGGGTAAACGCGCCAATCTACCACGCCCCATCTACGTGCCGTCATCTATACAGGCGCTTACGGCTGGCTGCCGCTCTCTTTTTGCTATTGTCCGTGGTATATACCGGGGGCCAACCTGTTTTGGCCCAGCCCACCGACGACGGTGGCCGTCGATACCCCGAAACCGGCTATACACTAGCCCAACCATTCGTCCGCTTCTACGATATCAATGGAGGCCTCCTCCAGTTCGGCTACCCGGTCACCGAGGCCAGGATAGAAGACGGTTACCTGGTGCAGTGGACCGAGCGCCAGCGCCTCGAATACCACCCGGAGCACGAGGGTACAGAGTTCGAGGTGCTACTCGGCTTGCTTGGCCGTGAATTGACCAGGGGGCTGGAAGGTCCCCGTTTCAAGTCGAACGTGGTGGGCGGCACGCAATCGGCCCAGCAGATTGGCTCCGGCGGCCCACAGGCCGAGTCCTTCACCTTCAAGGAAACCGGCTACAGGGTTGAGCAGCCCTTCCTGAAGTACTGGCGCGAGCGCGGCGGCCTGCGCATCTTCGGCTACCCGATCTCCAATCTCTACAGCGAAGGCGACCTTCAAGTCCAGTGGTTCGAGCGCGTGCGCATGGAGCTACACCCTGAGAACCCGGCGGACACCCTTGTCCTCCTCGGACACCTGGGCTACGAAGCCCTGGCGGCGCGCGATAACGTCCCCTACAAGGTAGATGTGCACGGCACGCCCGCCCCCGATACCAATATGGAGATCGGGCTGGCGCAGGGTGGCGAGTCCGAGGACCCCGGCTTCTTCGACAACATACGCAGCCATGCCTCGGCCCTCGGCCCCGGCCTGGTGCGCATCGACAACGTCTTTAGCCACTACGGGATCGTGCAACGCGACCAGGACGGCCTCGTCTACTACGATTGGTCGAAGTTCGACCGGTTGCTCGACGGTATGAGGGCAATGGGTAAAGAGCCGCTCATATGCTTATCCTACATGCCCGAAGTGCTATCCGTGTCCGGCAGGAGCCGGGTTGAACCGCCCGCCAACTACGAGGAGTGGGCCGACCTGGTGCGCTCGACCGTCCACCACGTCAACGTCGAGCGCAAGATGGGCGTGCGCTACTGGGAGGTGTGGAACGAGCCGAACATCTGGGACTTCTGGCACGCCCCCTACCCGGAATACCTCAAGCTGTACGACGTTACCGCCGAAGCTGCTCTATTGGCCGATCCCAGCGTGAAGATAGGAGGCCCCTCGGTCTCCTACTTCTCCACCGACCATATTGGCGAGTTCCTGGAGCACGAGCGATGGAACGTATCGATGGGCCTGCCCGCCCGCGTCGATTTCATCTCCTGGCACTCTTATGGGCGCTCTCCCGAGCAAGTAGCGGCTGACATACGCCAGATGCGTAAGATCCTGGAAGAGTTCCCGATGTTCAGTCCCCAGATATTCATCACCGAGTTCAACGTATTGCAAGGTGGCGCGGGCGATACCAGCTCCGGCGGCAAGACCGACACCGTGGAGAGCGCGATTGCCTTCCTTTCATCCATCGAAGGGATGCAGCGCGAGCGGCTTGACCGCGCCTTCCTGTTCGAGTTGAAAGACGGCCAGGGTCCACGCTCCTACTGGGGGCGCTGGGGTATCCTCACCTACGACGGCAAACCGAAGCCGATCTATCATGCGCTGGCGGCTTACCAGAACAGGCCCGGTGGGATGCTGCCCGTGACCATCAACAGCGGCCCGCAGGACACAGATCTTGGTATAATGGCTTATGGCACACCTTCACGCGCCACCATTTTCGTCTGGTACACAGGCACCGAGCAGGCGCAGGTGAAGGTGGGCCTGCCGTCGAACTTCAGCGATACCGACTTCAACCTCACTCTCTTCGACACGACACACAACAACCCGGCGCGGACGGGCGATCCAACACTACGCCAACTGGACCGGCGCAACGCGGGCGACCTGGTGTTGGAGCTAAAATCTGATTCGCTCGTGATCCTGACGGCGGACTAGACTGCATAAGGCTGATCGGCAATCGTAGGGGCGGGTCCCCGTGCCCGCCCTATTCACACACGTCAAGATCGGGGTAAGGAGAGAGGG
>JBAURA010000034.1:0-5959 GCA_049580985.1 Chloroflexia bacterium | reverse complement strand
GCACCGTCCTCAAAGAAGGCCGCGCAGACATGGGCGACCGCATTTCCATCGTAAAAGCCTGATCCCAGGCAAGCAAAAAGCCGGTCGCATACCGACCGGCTTCTTGCTTGCTCTCTAATTAGTGGTGAATGACCACCGTCTCGTCCTTGCCCAATATGTCGCTCCCCTCGCCGGGCATTGGCATCTTGGTGAACGGCGCGAAGTGGCACGCCACGTAATGCTCTACCTGCCCCGGCTGGGCCACGTTGCGCCACGTCGGGATCTGCTGCTTGCAGATATCCTGCGCCAGCCAGCATCGCGTGTGAAACCTGCACCCGGTCGGCGGATTCAACGGCGAAGGCACGTCACCCTTCAGAATGATCCTCTCCCGCCTGATCTTCGGGTCCGGGATCGGAATAGCCGACAGGAGCGCATGCGTGTACGGGTGCTGTGGGTTCTCGAACAGCGCCTGCCGGTCGGCAAGCTCCGCCATCTTGCCCAGGTACATCACCCCCACCCGGTCCGATATGTGCTCCACCACGCTCAAGTTGTGCGCGATGAATAGATAGGTCAGCCCGAATTCTTCCTGCAAGTCCTTGAGAATGTTGAGCACCTGCGACTGGATCGACACGTCCAGCGCCGACACCGGCTCGTCACACACGATGAACTTGGGCCGCAACGCCAGCGCACGCGCGATACCGATGCGTTGCCTCTGCCCCCCCGAGAACTCGTGGGGATAGCGCTTTGCATGCTCGGGCAGCAGGCCCACACGCGCCAGTACGTCGTGCACCCTCTGCTGCCGCTCCTCCTTCGACACCCCGTGTATCAGCAGGCCCTCTCCTATACTCTCGCCGATAGGCACGCGCGGGTCCAATGAAGAGAACGGGTCCTGGAAGATGATCTGTATATCGCGCCTCATCCTCTTGAGCGCGTCCGCCTTCAATCCAAACAGGCTCTTCCCCTCGAAGCGCACCTGCCCACCCGTCGAGGGTAAAAGGCGCAGGATGGTGCGCCCCACCGTGGTCTTGCCGCATCCCGACTCGCCCACCAACCCCAGCGTCTCGCCCCGGCGGATGAAGAAGGTCACATCGTCCACAGCCTTCACCCAGGCCACCGTGCGTTGCAACAGGCCGCCTCGCACCGGGAAGTACTTCACGAGCCGGTCCACTTCCAGCAGCATATCCTCCTTGGTCTTGTCCCGGCGCGCGCCATCAGCCCCAGGCTGCGTAGGCGTAGGGCTTGTGGAAGCCGAACCCATTTCCACCGTAGGAGCACCCGTTTCCATAGACCTAGTACTCTGCTGATCGCTCATAAGCATCCCCTCTTTCGAATGCGGAATGTTGAATGTAGAATGCGGAGTAGGGAGAGCGTCTAGCGTCTATCATTCCGCACTCCGCACTCCACATTCCGCATTATCTTGCTCCTGCCGCCTGGCTCTTGCTTTCGCTCGTAACCTGCCCGCCGGCTTCCATCACCGTCTCGTCATACAGCCAGCAGCGGGCGGTGCGCGTCTCCGACACCCGGATCAGCCCTGGCTCCTCCACCCGGCATATATCCATCACATACGGGCAACGCCCCGCGAATCGGCAGCCCGCGGGCAGATTGCGCAACGACGGCACCGAGCCTGGGATCACCGCCAGCTTATCTCTCACCTCACCCAGCACCGGGATCGAGGCCAGCAAACCCTGCGTATACGGGTGCTTGGGGTCAGCGAATAGGTCCTCTACCGGGGCCTCTTCCACCACCTTGCCCGCGTACATGACCGATACATTATCGGCCATCTCGGCCACGATCCCCAGGTCGTGGGTGATCAAGATGATACCTGTGTGGTAGCGGTCGCGCAGGTCGCGCATCAGTTCGAGTATCTGCGCCTGGATCGTCACGTCGAGGGCCGTGGTCGGCTCGTCCGCGATCAACAGTTCCGGCTCGCACGACAGCGCCATGGCGATCATCACGCGCTGGCACATCCCTCCCGACATCTCGTGCGGATAGCTCTCGATACGTGTCTTGGCCGATGGGATACCCACCATCGTCAGTAGCTCAATCGCGCGCTGCCGCGCCTGCTGCTTGGTATACCCCCTGTGCAGCATCAGCGCCTCCGAGATCTGGTCGCCCACGCGGAATACCGGGTTGAGGCACGATGTCGGTTGCTGGAAGATCATCGCGATCCGGTTGCCCCGGACATGCCGCATCTCTTCCTCGGTCAAAGCCAGTATATCGAGGCCGCGCAACCTTACCTCACCCTCGATGGTCTCGCCGGGCTGCGCGATCAGGCGCATGACGCTCATGGAGGTAACGCTCTTGCCGCAACCCGACTCGCCCACGATCCCGAGCGTCTCACCCCTGTTCAGCTTGAAGCTCACCCCGTCCACGGCCTTCACCGTGCCGTCCTCGGTATAAAAATAGGTCTTCAGCCCCTCGACTCGCAACAGTTCGTCCGGCTCCTGCATAAACTCCGGGTAGTCGCGGTCAAGCTTCTTCTCCCCGCTTGCCGCCTTGCCGCTGGAGCCTCGTGTACGAGCCGCGGGAGCGTCTTGGGTGCCCGTCCTGGACCTCTTTTCAGTGTCGGTATTCAGGGTCTTGCTCCTTTCTATTCACAATCCTGATACTCTCATGCCATGTAGTCATAACTGTATCGATGAAATGAATTATAGCTGAGCGCTCCAACTCTGCCAAACATGACGCCTTTCCGGCTGGAATGCACGAGTGGCCATGTTCAGCGCCACACCACGCTGGGGAAATTCGCAAAGAGATACGCACAACAGCAACACCCATAACCCTACCGTCAGAGTGTGCCTCAATAGTACGCCAATATTAGCAGAAACACATTGCGCTGTCAACGGGCACGAAATAGGGTTTGAATGTTGCTCAAAACTACGCTATGCCGGCTTTCCAGTTTACGATGCGGCAAGTCGCTCCATACAGGCTTTCCTTTTACCGTCTGCGCGACCTTGCCCTGAATTCTATTACACATAATACACTTTAGCGGTTCATTTTTTGGCCCCCAACCAGGCATTTTTTCCCCGCCTGACCCCTCGGCCTCCTCATGATATAATCTCGCTATTCTAATTCGGTAGTCGGTTGTCGGTTGCCAGTTGCCGGTCACCGAAAAACTGCTCAAAAAGACCACCCAAAAGGTAAACGGAAAAGAGTCCAGTTTTTGACCACCAATGCCCACCGACAACCGACAACTGACAACTGACAACCGACTACCAACAACTGACAACTACCATGCCCCTCCCCAGGATAGCAGTAATCACCACCGGCGGCACCATCTCCATGCGCTACGACGCGCGGCTGGGCGGCGCGGTACCCGCCGTCAGTGGGGACGAGCTACTCCAGCTCGTCCCCGGCCTCGACGCGGTCGCCCAGCTTGAGTTGATAGAGTTCTCCAACCTCCCCTCCTGCCACCTCACGCCCGCCATCATGTTCGACCTGTGCCGGCTGGTCCAGCGCACCGTCGAGCGCCCAGACCTGCAAGGCGTGGTAGTGACCCACGGCACCGACGCCCTCGAAGAGACCGCCTACATGTCCGACCTGTGGGTAGACTCCAACAAGCCCGTCGTCTTCACCGCCGCCATGCGCAACAACTCCGAGATCGGCTGCGACGGCCCCCGCAACATCCTCGCCGCCGTGCGCGTGGCCACCTGCCGGGACGCCTGGCATGCCGGCACCCTGGTCGTCTTCAACGGGCGCATCCTCGCCGCCCGTGACACTATCAAGATGCACACCTCCAATATGGATGCCTTCCGCTCCCCCATGCTCGGCCCCGTCGGCAACGTGGACGACGACGCGGTGGTGATCTTCCGCCGCTCCCTCGTTCGCCAGAGCCTTCGCCCCCAACGCATCGTCACCTCCGTAGACCTCATGCGCGTCTACGGCGGCATGGACAGCGAGTTCATCTTCTGGAGCCTCGAACGCGGCAATCGCGGCCTCGTGCTCGAAGCCATGGGCCAGGGCAACGTGCCGCCCGCCCTCGTACCCGGCCTCCGGGCCTGGATCGACGCGGGCAGGCCCGTAGTCCTCGTCTCCCGTTGCCCAGAAGGCCGCGCCCTCGACACCTACGCCTACGAAGGCGGCGGCAAGCAACTGCACAACATGGGCGTCATCTTCGGCGAAGACCTCACGGGCCAGAAAGCCCGTATCAAGCTAATGCTCGCCCTCGGCCTCACCTCCGATCCAAAGGAGATACGGGCCATGTTCGAGTATCTGATTTAACCGTCGGCTAACTGCATAAGAATGTATACTAGCCTGTATTCCGGCTTGTATACCCTCGCATGTCCAGGCTGCCTATATAATACCCTCAGTTAGCATGCTTGGCGCGACACACTAACTGTGCCATGCAGGCTTAAAATAGGCATAAATACCGTACCAATACACTCTAATTGGTGCTAACCTTACTCCATCCAACACGCATAACAATTCGGGGAGGCAAGCCATGTCAGACAATATCGCCAATCTCCATTTTACCGGTGCCGATATCGACCGTTGGGTTGAGCTGGGCATCATCACCCCCGACCAGGCCCTAGCCATCCGGTGGCAAGTCCAGCAATCGCCCCCGTTGCCTGTCGTACCGCCTCCCCCACCCCAAAAGCCACAGTCAGGCCTGAACCTGATTACCGTCTCCTACTATTTCGGCAGCTTCATGATCCTGCTCGCCTACACTTTCTTCATGGGCCTTAGCTGGAGCGGGCTGGGTCACACAATGCAGTTTGTCGTTGCCATCTTCACCGTAGGCATCCTCGCGGCTATCGGCGCTCTGCTGAGGAACAGGGGCTTTATTCAGCCCGGCAACCTGCTCATCTTCGCGGCCACGGGTATCACGCCCCTCGTTGCCTTCACCTTCGCGCAATTATTCGGCCTGTGGCCGCAATACCCCGGCTTCGGTTCCCCCGGCTACGACGATTTCTACCGGACCGTCAGGCCGTACTGGGTATTTCTTGAACTGTTCAGCCTCTTAGTCGCCACCATCGTCATCTGGATTACCCGTTTTCCAATGATCACTCTCCTCATGGCGTTCTGGACCTGGTACCTCTCGATGGACCTCGCCAGGTGGGCAGGCGAGAACAATAACGTGTACTCTGACGACCGCGAGCAGCTAGTAAGTATCCTGGTCGGCTTCGCGATGCTCGCCCTGGGCCTATTCCTTCAGCGCCGCACGCGCGACGACTACAGCCGGTGGTTCTATCTCTTCGGCCACATAGTGCTTCTAGTCCATCTCTCTATTCTCACCTATCAAAAAGAAGGCCTCCTCGGCCTCCTCTTCATCATCATATATGTAGGCTTCGTAGTAGCCAGCGTGTGGCTGCAACGCACCGTCTTCCTGGTCTTCGGCGCGCTCGGCTGTTATGGCTACCTGAGCTATCTGTCGTTCAAGACCTTCTCCGGCGCCATCGGCTTCCCCATTGCCCTCGCCTTTATCGGCCTCCTCATCGTCCTCACCACCGTCGGCTACCAGAAGTACGCCCGCGCCTGGCTGGATCAACGCCTCAGCAAGTACCGCCTCCACTCTCAACCCACAGGATAATGATGCCTGTAGAGCTCATTCGGAGTGGAGCAACCTGCAAGTGGTGTCATCCTCCTCCACGCCACAAATGGGTTATCATCCTGAATACTTTACTGACGAAAATATGTCCGAATAGAGCACCAGATGGTCTTTGTCATTCTGAGCGAAGCGAAGAATCCGGTGAGGAGAGATGTTGTTAGTGACCATAGATCATGCGCGACCTATACGGGCTCTTGCCTCACCAGATTCTTCGCTTCGCTCAGAATGACACGTATAGTGGGTCGGTTTTCCTGCTATATTTTCGTTAGCAAAGTATTGAGCGAAGCGCATATCTCGCTATCTAGCGACCAGGCACCATATATGAACTACGGCAAACCCGACCCACCTCACCAATACCCATGTATTCACAACTTGCACCTTGCTCCACTCAATATCTCATAGTACTAAATTCTCACCCACAAACAACCCCTCCTC
>JBAURA010000033.1:0-11232 GCA_049580985.1 Chloroflexia bacterium | reverse complement strand
TGATAACCGACAACTGATAACCGGCATGCATACAATCCAAAATCCAAAATCCAAAATCCAAAATTCCCCCCGTGTGGCCGTGATCGGCGCGGGGGCTATGGGGCGCAACCATTTACGGGTGTTACATGACCTGGAAAGCGCTGACCTGGTGGCCCTGGCCGACGCTGACGAAGGGGCGGCCCAGAAGGCGGCGCGGCGGTTTGGCGTACCGGCCTATGTGGACCACAGACAGTTACTGGATGCGGTGAAACCTCACGCGGTAGTGGTGGCTGTGCCGACGGCTCTGCACCGCGAGGTGGTGCTGGACGCCATATCGCGTGGGGTACACGTGCTGGTCGAGAAGCCGATTGCTTCCACCGTCGAGGAGGGGCGCGAGCTTATGCTGTCGGCCCAGGAGGCGGGCGTGCTGCTGGCGGTCGGCCACATAGAGCGTTACAACCCTGCCATAGTGGAGTTGCACAGGCGGCTGCGCGCGGGCGAGTTGGGGCGCGTGTTCAAGATGCACGCCAGGCGGCTGGGGCCGTTCCCGCCGAGAGTGCGCGACGTGGGGGTGGTGATAGACCTTGCCACGCACGATGTTGATATAATGCGCTGGCTGAGTGGGTCGGAGGTGCGGCGCGTGTACGCCGAGACCGCCCGCCAGATACATACCGACCACGAAGACCTTGTGTCCGGGGTGCTCCGGTTCGAGGATGGCGTGATCGGGGTGCTCGATATCAACTGGCTGACGCCGACCAAGATACGGGAGCTGATGATCACCGGTGAGCGCGGTATGTTCCACGTCAATTATCTGACGCAGGACCTCTTCTTCTACGAGAACAACTACGCGAAGACAGACTGGGACGCGCTCTCGAATATCTCAGGGGTGAGCGAGGGCGATATGGTGCGCCTGCGAATAGACAAATCGGAGCCTCTCAGGATAGAGCTGGAGAGCTTCCTGCGGGCGGCGTCCGGCGAAGGCGCGCACATAGTATCGGCGGAGGATGGGATAGCCGCTCTCAAGATAGTGCAGAAGCTAGTGGAGGCGGGGCTGGATGGCCGAGTGATGGAGATGGACTCGTAAAACGCGAAACGTAAGAGACGGAACCGCCAAGGAGCCAAGCGCGCCAAGTCTCGCCAAGGTTTATCAGGGAGGTTATGTTGTTACGTTTTACGTCCTACGTTTTACCAGTTAGTAAGAAGGGAAGCAGGGTTGTCTGAATACACGGTAGCGGTGGTGGGGTTGGGCAAGATCGGGCTGCCTCTGGCGGCGCAGTTTGTGCACAGCGGGCAGCGGGTGATCGGGTGCGACATCAACCCGGAGGTGGTGGCGTTGATCAACGCGGGGCAGTCGCACGTCAAAGAGGAGCCTGGGCTGGATGAGCGCGTGCGCGAGGCGGTGGCTTCCGGGTTTTTGACGGCAACCACCGACACGACGGCGGCGGTGCGCGAGAGCAACGTAGTGATCGTGATCGTGCCTGTGCTGGTGGACGAAGCGAGCCACAAGGTCGATTTCAGGAGCATCGACGCGGCTACGGACGCGGTTGCCAGGGGATTGCAGCCGGGGACGCTCGTTATCTACGAGACGACACTGCCCGTGGGGACCACGCGGGAGCGGTTCGGCCCGGCTCTCGAACGGGGGTCGGGCCTGCGGGTGGGCCGCGACTTCTGGCTGGCCTTCAGCCCGGAGCGCGTTTATAGCGGGCGCATCTTCCGCGACCTGCAAAAGTACCCCAAGGTGGTAGGGGGCCTCACGCGTGAGTGCACCGAGCGCGCCAACAGATTTTACATAGCGGTGCTGGAAGGGGCGGGCACACTCATCACGCAGAACGCCGATACGGCGGAGTTCGTGAAGCTGATCGAGACCACCTACCGCGACGTGAATATCGCGCTGGCAAACGAGTTTGCGCGCTTCGCTGAGGCGCGGGGCCTGCCGGTGGACGAGGCTATCTTCGCGGCCAACTCGCAGCCGTACTCGCACATCCTGAGGCCGGGGATAGCGGTCGGGGGGCACTGCATTCCGGTCTACCCTTATTTCCTGATCAATGGGGCCGGCGAGGGCGAGATGAGCCTGCCCCGGACGGCTCGCCAGGTGAACGACGGCATGGCGGGCTGGGCGCTGGCACGGGTGTCGAAGGCGCTGGGTGGGTTGGAAGGTAAGCGTGTGCTGGTGCTGGGCCTATCTTACCGGGAGAACGTGAAGGAGACCGCGTTTTCGGGTGCCGTGCGGCTGTTGGAGGAATTGAAGGAGGCAGGGGCGGTGGCGTGGCTGAACGACCCGCTATACACGGACGAAGAGATAGAGCGGTTCGGAGTCATGGCTGCCTCGTTGGCGGACCTGCCCGCCGGTGATGCCGTGATATTGCAGGCGTACCACGACGATTATCGCTCGTTGGACTGGCATGCGCTGGCACGCAAAGGGTACAGGTTGGTGCTGGATGGCCGCAACAGCCTGGACCGGGCCGGCATCAAGGCGACCGGGATGCAGTACATTGGCATGGGGCGGTAGGGCTGCGCCGACAATATCAGCGATGTGGGAAACGGCAGGCCGTCGGTGGCCTGTCGTTTTGTTTTGTGCGTGGTATTGGCTATCACCTATATCACGAAGGTACTATTGCGCTTCCTGTATATGCATGCTAAACTGTGCCTGTAGGCGGCTCATACAGCCCGTCTCGCTTGGGGTATATGCCAGACATTCGCCCTGTTTTAGTGAGGTAGTTCTATGCTTGCCCAGCCAATGTCCTCCCGGAACCTCTCATTGCGCTCGCTCGGAGAATGGACCATCCTCCCTGCGCTTCTTCTTATTTCAATCGCGGTGGCTGCTTACGCGGGCCAACAGAAGGTGCGTACGATCCCTCAGCCTACTACCGCGCCTGGACTGCGCAATCTGCCGCTCTCGTTTGAGCCTAATGTTGGGCAGACGGGCAGCGAGGTACGTTACATGGCGCGCGCCTCAGGGGGCACGTTCTTCTTTACGCCCTCCGAAGTTGTACTCAGGCTCAAGGGAGCAGATGGTAGCGCGGGCGTATTGAGAACCACATTCGTTGGGGCTAATGGGCAGGTCAGCATAGGGGCCGGGGAGGCGCTTCCTGGGAGAGTCAACTACTTGATAGGGAGCGATCCTTCGGGGTGGCACACCGACCTGGCGACTTTCGCCGGGGTCCACTATTACCAACTGTATAACGGGATAGACCTGACTTATTCCGGCACCGAAGGACAACTCAAGAGTACTTACACCGTCGCTCCGGGGGCCGATCCTGCTCGTATCAGGTGGAGCTACATGGGTGCGAGCGGGGTAAGCATCGACGCGGCGGGCAATTTGCAACTGGCGCTGTCGTCCGAGAGCGGCCAGGCCCTGACGGCGACCGAGGCCGCTCCGGTAGCGTGGCAGGTGGTGGGTGGAAACAAGATGCCGGTGAGTGCGCAATTCAAGGTATATGGGGATGGGACGGCCGGCTTCGCCTTAGGTGCGTATGATAAGACCTTGCCTCTGGTGGTTGACCCCACGCTATTGTATTCCAGTTACCTGGGTGGGGTAGGCGCGGAGTATGGGGCCGGTATTCGGGCTGACGCACAGGGCAATATGTACATCGGTGGGCAAACAGCATCCGCCAATTTCCCCATCACAAATGCAATTCAGCCTTCCTATGGTGGAGGCCCCCGAGATGCGTTCGTGACCAAGATAAATGCCCAGGGCACAACGCTGATATACTCGACCTTTCTTGGCGGCACAAACGATGATGGCGCTACTGACCTCCAACTAAACGGACAGGGTGAGGCCTATCTGATAGGCTTTACTTCATCGGCCACGTTTCCCATATCGAATGCCATCCAACCGAACCTGGGTGGAGGTACTGACGCGTTCGTTGCCAAGCTCAATGCTTCGGGTTCGTCTTTGCTATTTTCCACCTACATGGGCGGCAGCGGCCCGGATTTTGCCACCAGGGGAGCCATCGACAGCTCTGGAAACGTCTACTTCGCCGGCGACACGCAATCGGGCAACTTCCCGGTGGTGAATGCCTACCAACCGAACTTGCTTGGAATTCAGGATGCTTTCCTGGTGAAGATCCTGGCAGACGGTTCCGCTGTGCCATACGCGACCTATTTCGGTGGCAGCGCTGCCGATGCCGGATATGGCGCGGCAGTAGACACACAGGGTAACCCATATCTTGGTGGGTACACACTTTCGGGCAACTTGCCGTTGATGAATGCTTTCCAGCCCGCGTTCGGCGGAGGCGCCGGCGATGCCTTTGTCACTAAGTTCAACAGCACGGGGTCGGCGCTGGTCTTTTCCACCTACCTGGGAGGCTCAGGGAACGATGTTGGCGAGGGGATGTCGGTCGATGCCGGTGGTAGCGCGTACGTGACCGGCTACACTACCTCCTCGAACTTCCCGACACAAAACCCCTTCCAGCCCGCCAATGCCGGAGGCGAGGATCTATTTGTTACGAAATTCGCCGCCTCCGGCACGTCGCTCATCTATTCATCTTACATGGGTGGAAGCCAGAGCGACGTAGGATCGGACATCTGGGTAGCTGCCGGGGGTGTCGCTTACGTGACCGGTGGCACCTACTCGCCCAATTTTCCTACCCTGAATCCGATCCAGTCTGTGTATGGAGGTGGGCAGGATGCCTTCGTGGCTAAGATCAACTCGAACGGCACTATCTTCTACTCCACATACTTAGGTGGCAGCGCTCTCGACTATGGGAACGAAGTCACATCAGACAACCTGGGCAATGCCTATGTGGTAGGGTGGACAGGCTCGGCGAACTTCCCAACAGTAAACCCTTACCAGCCGGCGTTGGCCGGCAACCTGGATGCATACGTGGCAAAGATACAGGACCTTCCCGTTACTCCAACCGCAACTAATACGCCAACATCGACCTATACGGCAACGCCAACCAACACGGCAACGAACACACCCAGCAATACTCCTACCAGTACGCCGACTTATACCCCTACTAACACGCCCACCGATACGCCAACCAGCACTGCTACCGAGACTCCTACGGGCACGCCGACCAGTTGCGTGCTACAGTTCGAGGATGTGCCCCCCGCCCATACATTCTATTCGTACGTCAGATGCTTGTCGTGCCTCGGTATCATAAACGGATATCCCTGTGGTGGGCCGGGCGAGCCTTGCGTGCCGCCCAACAACTACCCGTATTTCCGCCCGGCCAGCAATGTTTCGAGGGGCCAACTGGCTAAGATCGTATCCGAGTCGGCCGATTTCAACGATCCTATCGCGGGGCAGACTTTCGAGGACGTGCCCGAAGGGAGCAGCTTCTGGCTGTGGGTGGAGCGGCTGGTGCTCCACGAGGTTATGTCGGGTTATGGTTGCGGAGGAGCGGGGGAGCCATGCGTGCCGCCGCTGGATCGCCCGTACTTCCGGCCCAATAGCCAGGCGAGCCGGGGGCAGCTCACCAAGATCGTGTCCAATGCCGCCGGTTTCGACGACGACCCGGTAGGGCAGACCTTCGAGGATGTGCCGGTTGGATCGACCTTCTACACCTTCACGCAGCGCCTCACGAGCAGGCTCATCATGGAGGGTTATCCGTGTGGGAACCCTGAGCCATGCGTCCCGCCTCCCAATAGGCCCTATTTCAGACCCAACTCGAACGTTACCAGGGGCCAGGCAGCCAAGATCGTGACGAACACATTCTTCCCCGACTGCAATTTCCCTGTGAGGACGGTGGACGGTAGACGGTAGACGGTAGACGGTAGACGGTAGACGGTGGACGATAGACGGTAGGGCAGCTTAGGATTACGTCCACCGTCCACCGTCCATCGTTTGCGGGGGGCCTGGGCATGGCGTATACTTGGCTGGATGACTGACAGCAATACAGATGCTTCCCCTGCGTCGTTGTCGCCGATCCTGAGAGTGCTACTTGTCCTGCCCTACGAGCCTGCCGCCTTTATGCAGGCCGACGTTGAGATCCTGGGCAGGCACTTTGACCTCGATATAGTCGTGCATAACAGCGGCAAGGTGAGGCTCCTCTTGAGGGTGTTGCGCCGCTTGCTGTTCAGGCGACCCGACGTGCTGCTGATGTGGTTCATTGTGCCTAGCTACGCGCTCGCTTTTACGTTGCTGGGTAGGGCGCTTGGGGTGAGGGTGGCGTTTGTCACGGGTGGATATGACATCGTGGGTATGTCGGGTATCGGCTTTGGGGCGATGCGGTCGCCGCTGTTTCGCGCGCTTTTGAGGCTTACCTTGCCTTTTGTCGATCTCTTTCTTCCGTTCTCGCGCTCGGCAGGCGAGCAGTTGAAGAAGTACGGCAGGTCGAGACGGTCGCGGGTGGTATATCCGGGCGTCGATACGGGTTTCTTCGCGCCGGAAGCGGATGCGGTTGGCGGGCGTGAGCCTATGGCGCTTACGGTGTCGCCTGTCAACGCTATCTCGATACCGCAGCAGGGGCTGGATACGTTCGTGGAGGCGGCGAGGCACGCGCCACAGATGCGGTGGGTGCTGGTGGGCGCTTCGCCGGATGGGGCTATAGAGAGGTTGCGGCGGGGCGCTCCTACCAACGTAGAGTTCGTGGAGCGGTTCTTGTACGCCGAGGATCTCAGGGATTTGTACAGGCGGGCGTCTTGCTACGTGCAGGCGTCGCTGCACGAGGGGTTCGGGATAGCGGTGGCCGAGGCTATGGCGTGCGGGGCGTTGCCTGTTGTTACGCGGGTCTGGTCGCTGCCGGAAGTGGTGGGCGACGTGGGGCGGTATGCGCCCGTTGGCGATGCGAAGGCGGTAGCGCGAGCGGCGTTGGCTACGTTGGAGGCGGCTGCACCCGTGCGGCGGGAGGCGCGGGCGCGCGTGTTGGAGCGCTATACGATGGGCCGCCGCGAGCGTGAATTGACGGCTGCTTTGCTTGATCTTGTGCCTGGGAGGAGACGGCTGGGCGCGCACGAGGCTGGACGGCCTCCTCTGAAGATCGACCTGGGCTGCGGCAGCTTGCAAAAGCCGGGGTTCCTGGGGATCGATATGCGTCCCACGCGGGCAACGGCGATAGTGGCCGACGCCCAGGCGATCCCGGTAGCGCGGGGGGTGGTCGATGAGCTGCACGCGACCTGTTTGCTCGAGCACTTCGACGCGCCGCACAAGGTGCTCGACGAGGTGCATCGCGTGCTGAAGCCGACGGGCCGGGCCGTCTTCCGGCTGCCGAACCTGGGCACGTATTCGTCGCATATGGATACCACGCACCGATTCCTGGCCGACCTGGCTATCTGGCGCCAATTGTTCGAGGGCTATTTCGGCAAGGTGGAAGTGGAGCCGGTGGGCACGAAGTACCGCGATAGCCGGTCGCTGGTGATGCTGAACTGGGCGCTGGTGAATGTGCTCAAGTGGCATGAATTGGCCCAGGGGTGGGACTTTGTATGCACCGAGCCGATGCCTGAGCCGGTGCTGAGCTACGTGGGTTGGTGGGAAGAGGCCGAGCACGCGGACCGTATAGGCGGCCAGATCGAGCCGGTACGATGAGGTAGGCGATTGCTGCGACGCCTGGCCCACGTTTCACGGGATGCGCTGGTCTACGGCATAGCCGGCGCGCTGTCGCGCGTGAGCGGGTTGATCCTGCTTCCATTATTCACCAACTACTTCACGGCGGGGGAGTACGGCATCTACCAGAGCGTGACGAACCTGGGGGCGCTACTGCTGTCTATTACGGTGCTGGGGTTGGACGGGGCGACCGCTATCCTCTATTTCTCGCGGGACGACCCCGCGTATCGACGGACGATCACTACGCTGTGGGTGCTGATCACGGTGGCGGTGGCGGTGCCCGTAACGCTGGGGCTGTTCCTGGCGGCGGAATGGCTGTCGTGGGTGGCTACGGGCACGCCGGAGCACGCGCACCTGTTCAGGTTGGGCGTGGCGGCGTTGCCTTTCAGCGTATTCCTGTTTACCGCGAACAACATCCTGCGGTACCTGTTCAGGGCGCGCACATATGCGGCGCTTAACTTCGGGCTAACGGTGGCGGTGGCGGTGGCGATTGTGTACCTGGTGGCGGTGGCGGGCATGGGGCTGGATGGGGCGCTGTGGGGGACGCTGGCGGGCACGGCGCTGCTGGCGATACCGGGCGCGTGGGCTATCCGGGATGCCGTATCGCCCGGCCAGTCTTTGCGCAGCGCGGAGGTGTGGGCAACGGCGCGCAGGATGTTGCAGCTGGGCTTGCCGCTTGTGCCTGCCAGCATCGCGTTGTGGGTGACTAATTTCTCGAACACTTATTTTTTGCTCCAATTGGTGGGGGAGAGGGCGGCGGGTGTGTTTCGGATCGGGGCGCAACTGGCCGCGCTGTTGAGCCTGGTTATATGGGCGTTCCAACTGGCGTGGGTGCCGTATAGTTTGTCGATTGCCCGCGAGGCAGACGCGCCGCGCACTTACTCGCGTATGGTGGTGCTTTTTACGGCAGGGACGGTGGGGGCGTCGGTGTTGTTGTCGGCATTAGCGCCCGCCATGTTGCGGCTGCTGACGACGCGGGACTATGCGGAGGCAGCGTCGGTGATTGGGTTGTTGTCGCTGGCGGCGGCGGCTTCGGGGGCGTACCAGATGGTGGCGCTGGGGGCGAATCTTGCCCAGCGTACCGGGGTGGTGGCGTGGACGGCGCTGTCGGCGGCGGTTACGAACGTGGCGCTGAACGTGGCGCTGATCCCGTTGTGGGGGATGGTGGGGGCGGGGTTGGCGTCGCTGGCGGCTAACCTGGTGTCTACGAGCCTGGTCTATATGATGTCACAGCGGCTCTATCCGATCCCTTACCAGGCATACAGGATATTGTCTATATGGCTGGCGGGGGGGGCGTGCGTGGGGGCGTCGGGGGTGTTCAATGTGGCTGTCGCTCCTGGGGTGCTGCTGTCGCTGGGGGTGGCTGTGTTGTTGGTGTTGTTTTTTGTGGGGGTGATGTTCGGGTTGGGGATCGTGACGGTGAGGGAGATGGCGGTGTTGTGGGGTGCGTTGAAGCGGCGGATGTGATTTTGGATTGCGGATTATTTTGATTCACCGCAGAGACGCAGAGGTTTTATGTTTTGGATCACGAAGAATATGAAGGGAGGCGAAGGGCACGAAGGGTTTTGGGTAGGGAAGGTGTGTTGAAATCGCGGAGAAGGGGAGGAGCGGAGAACGCGGAGGCTATTTAGTTTTGGGTTTGAGTTATTGGTTTGTGGCATGTGGGGGTAGGGTGCATGGGGCTGGTTGGGTCCTATGCACCCTTGTTTCCTTCTTTTCTTGTATTCAGTTGTTGCCGGGCAGAGGGCGGACACGGGGGTCCGCCCCTACACGGTCATAGGAGGTTGGCTGATAGGGTGGTGTCCCTATGGCGCAACTGGAGCGTGTTCCGCGTGGGCAACAGGAGCCTAGCCCCTACCCCAGCGGATAGGTGGTTCGGGCGTGACACGTGGCACGTAGGACTTCCTGTGCTTGGCACGCAACGTGTCGTCTAGCCTCGGTGGTAAGGTGCTTGTGCTGTTCAATGTTTGAAGTTTGAAGAGCACGGTATTAGGATTGTGAGGCTAGTCGCAGGGTGACAGGTGTTACTGTCGGTACATAGGGACACCAGGGTCCGCATGTCCCTCCTTGTGCGTTCAGGGAGGGTGAGAGTACTTTCATCCTGATCATAGCACACCTGTTCTACAAATACAAGTAGCCAAATGGGTTAATTTTATATGGTTTGGGGGATTTTGCGGCTGGGGAGATAGGGGATCATTGAGCAGGCTTTGTCTTTTGTGGGATGAGGGCATATAATCTTTTTTATGTGCGGTATTTATGGCATCTGGCATACGGATGGTCGGGCGGTGGACCTGGGGGCGGTGCGGAGGGCCGTGGCGTCGTTGAGGCACCGGGGGCCGGACGACGAGGGGTACTTGCTGGTGGATAGCCGCGCGGGGAGGGTGTTGCTGTGCGGGGGGGACGATACGCGGCCTGAGCTGGGGCTGCCGCATATTCGCGAGTACACGGGGGTGATCGGGGAGCGGTTTGACCTGGCGCTGGGGTTCCGGCGGCTGTCGATCCTCGATTTGTCGCCGGCGGGGCACCAGCCTATGCCGTCGGAGGGGCGCGATGCGTGGCTCATTTTCAACGGCGAGGTCTACAACTATGTAGAGCTGCGGGCGGAGCTTGCGGCGGCGGGCGACAGGTTCGTTACGGGCACGGATAGCGAGGTGATACTGGCGGCATATCGCCGGTGGGGGACGGGCTGCTTCGGGCGGTTCAACGGGATGTGGGCGCTGGCGCTGTGGGACGCTCACGAGCGCAGGCTGGTGGTGTCGCGCGACCGCTTCGGGGTGAAGCCGATGTATACGGTGTCGCGGAGCGACGGCACCTTCGCTTTCGGGTCGGAGATCAAGTCGCTGCTGGCGGGTGGGGTGGTGGGCTTCAGCCCGTCGGGGGGAGCGGTGGCGCGGTATGTGGCCGAGGGGGTGATGCCATCGCACGGGCGCGGCGATACCTTCTTCAACGGCGTGCAGGCGCTGCCGGGCGGGCATTATGCAGTTATTACGAAGGAGGGGCGCAAGGCGCGCAGGTTCTGGTCGCTGCCGGTTGAGCATGACGAGTCGCGGGTGGCCGACAGGGAGGCGGTGGCGCGCTATGGGGAGCTATTCACCGACTCGGTGCGGTTGCGGTTGCGGGCGGATGTGCCGGTGGGGACGTGCCTGTCGGGGGGGTTGGATTCGTCGTCCATTGTGGCGGTGGCAGGCAGATTGATGCAGACAGAGCACGCGGTATCGCTGGAGCGGTTGGGAGAGCACCAGCAGACGTTCAGCGCGGTGTACAGGACGGAGGGGCCGTGGGACGAGCGGCGGTATATCGAGCAGGTGGTGAAGAGCACGGGCGCGGCGGGCAATTACGTTTACCCGACCGAGGAGGGGCTGTGGGACGATCTGGAGCGGCTGGTGTGGCACCAGGACGAGCCGTTCCAGTCTACCAGCATATTCGCCCAGTGGTGCGTGATGCGGCTGGCGCGCGAGCGGGGGGTGACGGTGCTGCTGGATGGGCAGGGGGCGGACGAGGTGCTGGGTGGGTACCGGCCTTTCGCGGTGTGGCTGGGGCAACTGTTGAGGGCCGGACGGGTTGGGCAGGCGCTGCGGGAGGCGCGACGGATACGGGAGGTGACTGGGCTGAACCCGCTGCCGCTGCTGGTGAGGGGGTTGGCGGGGCAATTGCCCGCGCCGATTCTGGAACGGCTAAGGGCTTCGCGGGTGCGGCGGGCGCTGGACAGGTCGGGGCTGGCGGCTGAGCTGGAGGAGAGGGTGCGGGACGAGGCGGAGGAGTGG
>JBAURA010000032.1:0-2539 GCA_049580985.1 Chloroflexia bacterium | reverse complement strand
GTTGCGGGCGCTGGGGGTGATAAGGGATTTTGGGGAGGTGGGTGCGGAGATGGGGGAGACGTTTGTGCCGGATATGGGGAGGCACGAGGTTTATCGGCGGGGGATGGAGAGGCAGGTGGGGGTGTATGGGAGGTTGTTTTGGTAGCAGCCAGGATGATGTCAGAGAGCGTTTGGAATTCCAAACTGCTCTCTGACATCGTACGAGGGTATGAATCGTTACTTCTTGTATTTGGGTTTCTTCTCTTTGTCCGGTTGTTCGGCAGCGCGTGTTAGGACCTGGACAGACCTGGATATCTCTTGCTGGTGGCGTTCAAGCTCTTCCAGCGCAATAGGAACTGCTTCTTCAAAGATAGCGGACAACGCCTCGTGCTTGGGTGGCACTTTAGGAGGTATCGGGGAACCATCATCGCCCTGGTAGCGTTCAAAGAGCAACCTCATAGCAGCGCCTAGAACGAATTGCTCCAGAGGGATAGGAGGAGGGTCCGGTCTATCGAGGAGTTCAAAGTAGCGTTTTTTGACAATTACCGGTAGCCCGTCATAAATCCACTGGGTGACGGTACAATGTGGAGCATATTGACCAAGGGCATCCTCGGCAAAGCCACCCAAGTCCCAAATGGGGGAGCGCTTGTAGTTGAGCATGACGAGGGGGTCACGCCAGATAGCACCCCAGGAGAGGGCATTGCGCATCTCGGTCTGCTTTGCGGGGGGGGCAAGCCACACGGCTACGTTCAGGAAATAGGCTTCGATCTGGCCTAAGGCGGCTGAGGCGGGCGGGAAACCTCGGAGGTTAATGTCGAACCAGTGGTGCCAGGTAGAGTCGGCGACGATACGGCCCACGGATGCGATATGGCCGTCGTAAGCGCCGATGACCGGGAACTCCTGGTTTGGTCGCCCCGAATCGGGTGAGATCATCTTGCCCCAGGCGATCACTTCGGGCTTGGGCTGGAAGCCGCTGCCGGTCTGGGGCCATTCAGCGGTTGGAAATGCGGTAGGGATGTCTACCTGGCCTTCGTGCTGGTGATCAGGCAGCACATCTATTGGCCCGGTCGGCCCGCACAATACGGGGTGCGGGCGCATGCGGAGCTTGTACCAGACGGGGAAAAAGGACCATGTGGGGTACCTGCGCCAGCTAATTGGTTGAGGGACGGCATCAGACTGTTCGATGAAGTCGTAGGTGCCATCAGCGTTAGCATCCTGGAGGGTATTATTCCACACGTTTTTGACGGCCTCTGGGGCGGGATACATGCGCAGCTTGCCGACGCGCTTGAGCGCGCCGGAGATGCCCTTACCGAGGTTCTCGTGATCGCCGGTGACCAGAACGCCCCCGCCGCGATCCATGAACTGTTCAACGGCTGTTATCTCGGCGGCTGTAAGCGAGTTTCCGGTGGCCAAGCCGAAGAGCCATATCTCGTCGAAGTTATTGAGGTTCAACTGGTCGAGGCGCTTGGGACCGTCGTCGCCGTTAGACTGCGCCGGGGTAAGATCGCGATGTGCCCGAGTTATGTCGAACTTGACCCAGTACCAGGGATCGGTATTAAGGGTGGCAACGACGTGTTTCAGCCCCTCAAAGGAGCCTCCGTCGAAGCCGACAGAGCCGTCTGCATACATGAGAATGCGGACGCGGGCGGGCCGCATCAACCACCACCATTTGAAGTAATCATGCAAGTGCCACCTGAACTTGATGTCGCGCAGGTGCAGATCGGGCTGAATGAGCCTGCCACTTGGGTCGATATCTGACGGATCCATCTTGTTTGCCTCCTGATGTTGAAAGACGAGTTATGCCTGGGCTATCAATTATTTCTCCGCAGATACCATCCTACAGGCGACTGATCGGGGGCGCATGTCACACGAGTAGACTACACGCTATTTGGGGAGCGTGCAGGATCGAGGATCTGTGGTTATTCCAGCGGTGATAGGTGACGTACGCCTGGTCGCCGGGCTAATGTGGTAAGCTCACGGCTTCTTCGGCGCAGCCCCAGGAGAGGGTGATGCCAGCGCCGCCGTGGCCGTAGTTGTGGACGAGGAGGGAGCCGGAGGGGGTGCGCTCGGATTCGAGGCGGACGGAGGTGCGGCCAGGGCGGAGGCCGACGCGATGTTCGAGGATGGGGAGGGTGCGGACTTCGGGGTTCATGAGGGCGCAACGGTCGAGGATGCGGGCGGCGATGGCCGGGTCGGGGTCGAGGGACCAGTTGTTGGTGGGGGCGGTGCCGCCGAGGATGCAGTCGTGGGAGCGAGGGACGATGTAGGCGAAGACGCCCGACTCGTCCTCTTCGTCGTCGAGGTAGCAGATGGGGGAGGTGGGTTTGGCGGCGCGCATGACCTGGCCGCGCACGGGAAATAGCTCGCGGTCGCCGAGGAGGGTGTGGGAGCCGAGGCCGGTGCAGTTGAAGATTATGGGGGCATGGGAGGTGGGTTCGTCCAAGGAGGTTATTTCGCGTTGGTGGATGGTGCCGCCGAGGGATTGGAAGCGGCGCATGAGATAGGGGAGGTAGAGGGCGGTCTCGATGACAACGGTCTCGAATCGGTAGCCGCCGGCGAA
>JBAURA010000031.1:0-8265 GCA_049580985.1 Chloroflexia bacterium | reverse complement strand
AGCAAAGCGCGGCATGTGGCTGTGAACGGTAAGAGGAACGGGGCGAGTGCGGTTGCCCGGCACGACGATGGGGCGTCCACGAATGGAAGGACGCGCGATGCCGCAGAGCAGCACGCTATGTGGGAGCGCAACCCCGGCACAACCCTGGACCTCGATTGGGTGTACGGGACGCGCATCAACAGGAGCGCGGTAGAGCGGCGGGCAGCCACGCTCGTGACCAGGCGTACAGTGAAGAAAGAGTGGCAGGCGGCCTGGCTGCTGCGCGCGGTCACCTGCATCGACCTGACGACCCTGGCGGGAGACGATACGCCAGGCAACGTGATCCGGCTGTGCGCCAAGGCGAGGCGCCCTGTGCGCCAGGACCTGCTGGAAGCGTTGGACGTGGCCGGCCTGGGGATCACCGTGGGCGCGGTGTGCGTCTATCACAACCTGGTGCCGGTGGCCGTGGCGGCCCTCGAAGGCACGGACATCCCGGTGGCGGCGGTATCGACCGGCTTCCCCGCGGGCCAGACCAGCTTAGTGGATAAAATCGAAGAGATACAGAAGTCGGTGGCGGCGGGCGCGAAAGAGATAGACATCGTGATCTCGCGGGCGCACGTCCTCACGGGCAACTGGCAGGCGCTATACGACGAGGTGAAAGCGTTCAGGCAGGCGTGCGGCGCGGCCCACATGAAGTCGATCCTCGCCACGGGTGAGCTGGCGACGCTGCGCAACGTGTACCAGGCAAGCATAGTGTGTATGATGGCAGGCTCGGACTTCATCAAGACGAGCACGGGCAAGGAGGCCACCAACGCCACCCTCCCGGTCAGCCTGGTGATGGTGCGCGCCATACGGGAATATTTAGAGAGGACGGGCTATCGCGTAGGCTTCAAGCCCGCGGGGGGCATCAGGACGGCCAAGCAGGCGCTCGACTGGCTGATCCTGATGAAAGAGGAGTTGGGCACAGAGTGGACGATGCCTGACCTCTTCCGCATCGGCGCAAGCTCGCTACTGACCGATATAGAGCGGCAGTTGGAGTATTTCGTGACTGGGAGGTACTCGGCGGCACACAGGCACCCTATGCCTTGATGAATAACGAGCTATCCGAAGGCTACATGAACGAAGCTGCTTTGAAGGGGATCGTGTTAAACACGAAGCTAATCCGCACCATAGCTTTAGGCGTCTTTCGGCGGGACGACCGGATCTTTGTGGTGGAGGGATACGACCCGAATAAGAGCGAGAACTTTTACAGGCCGCTCGGAGGCGGTATCGAGTTCGGGGAGCGCGGGGTAGAGGCGCTCGCCAGGGAAATGCGCGAAGAGACTGGGTTGGAGGTGGAGAACTTGCGCTACCTGGGTATGTGCGAGAATATCTTCATCTACCTGGGTGAGATGGGGCATGAGATTGCGCTGGTGTACAGCGGGGACTTCGTGGATAGGTCGGTTTATGATAGAGACTGGGTTGATTGCAAGGAAGACGACGAAACGCCTTTCAGGGCGGTCTGGAAGCGGTTGGATGAGTTCGGGAAGGACAAGGATGGGCCGTTGTACCCTGACGAGCTGATGGGGTTGCTCTCATATAGTGGTGAGGAGAAATGAGATGGCATCAGTAGCGGAAATCTTCAAGACTATGGAATACGGCCCCGCGCCGGAGGCGAACAAACCCGGCCTTGAATGGATCGAGGCGCACCAGCCGTTCGGCCTCTTCATCGGGGGCGAGTGGCGCAAGCCGTCGGGCGGGCAGTACTTCGACAGCACGAACCCGGCCTCCGGCAAACCGCTCGCCAAGATCGCGAAAGGCACGGCGGAGGACGTGGACCGCGCGGTGGCCGCGGCCCGGCAGGCGTTCGAGAGTTGGAGCAAGACGCCAGGCCACGTGCGCGCCCGCTACCTGTATGCCATTGCTCGCCATATCCAGAAGCATTCGCGCCTCCTCGCCGTGCTTGAGAGCCTGGACAACGGGAAGACGATCCGCGAGACGCGCGACCTCGACATACCGCTGGTGGCGCGCCATTTCTACTATCACGCGGGGTGGGCGCAGCTGATGGAGAGCGAGATGCCCGACATGGAGCCGCTGGGCGTGGTCGGGCAGATCATCCCCTGGAACTTCCCCCTGCTGATGATGGCCTGGAAGATCGCGCCCGCGATAGCGATGGGCAACACAGTCGTGCTCAAACCGGCCAGCTACACTCCCATCACAGCCCTGGCCTTCGCTGAGATATGCCATGAGGTAGGCCTGCCGCCCGGCGTGGTGAACATCCTCACGGGCGACGCGCGGGACGCGGGGGAAGCGATCCTCAAGCACCCAGACATCAACAAGATCGCCTTCACCGGCTCGACCGAGATCGGGCGGCACATCCGCCGCGTGACTGCTGGGAGCGGCAAGCGCTTGTCGCTGGAACTGGGCGGCAAGTCGCCTTTCGTCGTGTTCGACGATTCGGACCTGGATAGCGTGGTGGAAGGCGTAGTGGACGCGATCTGGTTCAACCAGGGGCAGGTGTGCTGCGCCGGCTCGCGGCTGCTAGCCCAGGAGAATATTGCGCCGCGCCTGGAGGAGAAGCTGCGCGCCAGGATGGAGCGCCTGCGCCTGGGCGACCCGCTCGATAAGGCTATGGACATCGGGGCTATCGTCGGCCCGGTGCAGCTGGAGGAGATCAGGAGGCTGGTGCAGATAGGTGAGGATGAGGGCGCGACCCTCTGGCAGCCGTCGTGGTCATGCCCGACGGATGGCTGCTTCTATCCGCCCACGCTCTTGACCAATGTATCGCCCGCTTCAACCCTGGCACAGACCGAGATATTCGGGCCGGTGCTCGTGTCGATGACCTTCAGGACGCCCGCCGAGGCAGTGGCCCTCGCCAATAACACGCGCTACGGGCTGGCGGCTTCTGTGTGGTCGGAGAACATCAACCTGGCCCTGGATGTGGCGTCCAAGATCAAGGCGGGCACGGTCTGGATCAACAGCACCAACCTGTTCGACGCCGCCGCGGGCTTCGGCGGCTACCGCGAGAGCGGCTACGGGCGCGAAGGGGGCAAAGAGGGCCTGTGGGAGTACGTACGCCCACGGTGGGAAGTATCGAGTATCGAGTACCGAGTACCAAGTGAGGCGAATACAGACAAGAAGCACACTAAGAACGGGCACGAGAAAAGAGGGAAAGCACTCGGTACTCAGTACTCAGTACTCGGTACTCCCGAGATTGACCGTACGCCCAAGATGTTCATCGGCGGGAAGCAGGCGCGGCCCGACTCGGGGTACAGCATGGTCGTGTACGGGCCTGACGGCGAGCAGATTGGCGAGGTGGGAGAGGGGAACCGCAAGGATATTCGCAACGCGGTTGAGGCCGCGCACGCGGCTTCGGGCTGGGCATCGATCACCGGCCACAACAAGGGGCAGATCTTGTACTACATAGCCGAAAACCTGTCGGCGCGTGTCGAGGAGTTCGCCAGGCAGATCAGCCGGCAGACCGGCTGCTCGCAGGAGGAGGCGAATGCCGAGGTGGAGGCCTCTATCGAGCGCCTGTTCAGCTATGCGGCGTGGGCAGACAAGTACGACGGGTTGGTGCACCGCACGCCCCTCAGGAACGTGACGCTTGCGATGCCGGAACCGGTAGGGGTCATGGCCCTCGCGGCCCCGGAGGAGAGGCCGCTGCTGGGCTTCGTGTCGGTGATCGCGCCCGCCATAGCGATGGGCAATACAGTGGTAGTGGTCCCGTCCGAGCGCCACCCCCTGAGCGCCACCGACTTCTACCAGGTGCTTGAGACGTCGGACGTGCCCGCCGGGGTGGTCAACATCGTCACCGGCCCGAAGGAGGCGCTGATGAAGGTGCTTGCCGAACACGACGACGTGGATGCGGCCTGGTACTTCGGCACCGCCGAGGGGAGCAAGCAGGTGGAATATTCATCGGGGGGCAACATGAAGCGCACCTGGGTGAGTTACGGACACCCACGCGACTGGACGAGCCGCGAGCAAGGTGAAGGGCAGGAGTTCCTGCGCGAGGCCACGCAGGTGAAGAACATCTGGACGCCTTATGGCGAGTAAGTAATCAGGCAGGGTGATATGTTGCATAGCACTTCTCAGCCTGAGCATATGCACTGCGTGTACTGCGGGCAACAACTCCCAACCAACGCCGAAGTCTGCTACAGGTGCGGTAGTGGCTCCCCCCTTCCAAAGCCGCCCTATAAGCCTCTCATAGCTACTGCAAGCGACCAAAATTTCGACGTCGAGACGTGTGAGCTAGGCTGGATACGAAAAGCTAGCGGCCTGCACGGACGTATCTTCTTCCAGGCCCAGGCAAACGGCCCCGATGGCCTGTACATAGTCGCCACCGCCGAGCCTGTCCCTGAAAAGATGGAGGCGCTACCATCTGCCCCTAGCCACTTTATCCCAAGCCCGACCTCGGAAGCCATGTCGGCTGTATCCCAGCTTGTAGATACCCTGGTCCACGATGGGTGGGAGCCAACAGAACGTGGGGGCTTCTGGTGGAACTACCGCTTCCACCGCATACTCGGACACGAACCCGAACGTCCAGGCAATGACACGAGACGTATAGACCGTTACCCGGAAGAAGCAGGATAAGAGCATTCTACACCGTCGCACCAGCATGATCGCCTGCCTCCTGGCGGCAACCTATCTACTTACCCAGTCAAGCGCAGCCGGACCCACGGGCATACCGACAGCCTCCGCGCCCTTCCTGCTGGCGGGCGGGCCCGGCAGCCAGAAGTCGCCCGCGCTGGCCGGCAACTACCTGGCGTTTGTCGATTGCAGAACGGGAGATTGCGACGTCTGGGCGCTGGACCTCACCACGAAGAAGACCCAGAGTATAGCGCAGGGCGATTGGGACGAGGACGAGCCTGCTACCGACGGACAGCGCGTGGTGTGGCGCGACGGTCGCAATTCATCCGCCGACGACCCAGGCAGCCTCCTGGGCAACCTCGATATCTACGGCGCGGACCTGCTCAGTGCCGACCGCAAGCCGTACCCGATCACCAAGGCCGGTAGAACGCAAAACAGGCCAGCGGTGTGGGGCGACGTGGTGGTGTGGGCCGATTTCAGGGATGCCCGCACCCAGTTCGACGGCGAGGCGGGGAATATCTACTTATACAACATCCCGGCGGGCAAGGAGGCCGGCATCGGCATGGCCCGGAGCGCGCAGACCCGCCCGGCGATCAACGGCAACGTTATCGTGTGGGTCGATTACCGCAACGAGCCCGAACCGAACGGCGATAACTCCGATATCTATGGGTACGACCTTGCGAGCGGGCAGGAGTTCGAGGTAGCGAAAGCCCCAGGCACGCAGAACGACCCTGCCATCTCAGGGAACGTGGTAGTGTGGGCCGACTGGCGCGAGGGGGACGGCACCTCGGATATCTACGCCTACGACCTGGCAACTCGCAAGGAGATGAGGGTAACCGGCGCTCCAGGCAGCCAGGTACAACCCGCCATCTGGGGTAATCTAGTGGTATGGACCGACTTTCGCAACGAGCCTGACAAGGAGCACGGGACCAACTCCGACATCTACGGATACGACCTCGCCACCGGGCAAGAGTTTCCCGTGTATGTGGGGCCGGGCAGGCAAGATGTGCCGGAGATCGCTAACGGGCTGGTAGCCTGGGAGGATAACTCGAAGGGCAACCGCGAGTTGGATATCTGGGGCGCGAACCTGACAGGCATCACCCTCATGCCGCCGCCCCCACCGCCACCCTACCTACCCGGCCTGGGTAGCCGCGCCTTTCCTGAAACCGGCAGGGCGGTGACGGGCATATTTCTCGACTACTGGCAGCGCAATGGCGGGCTGGCGCAGTTCGGCCTCCCGCTGTCTACCGTCATGACCGAAACCTCGGACCTGGACGGAAAGGTCTATACGTTACAGTATTTCGAGCGGGCTGTGATGGAATACCACCCGCGGAACCCTGCCTCAAGCAGAGTGCTGCTATCGCAGTTGGGAACGTTCAGGTACGCACAGAAATACCCGCAAGGCGCACCGGGCCAGGTGGCGCCCACGGGGCCGGATGCCAGGCTCTTCCCGCAAACCGGCAAATCGATAGCGGGCAAGTTCCTCCAGTACTGGGAGACGCATGGCGGGCTGGCGCTGCAAGGCTATCCGATATCCGAACCGTTCACCGAGACGAGCGACCTGGACGGCAAGATGTATACGGTGCAGTACTTCGAGCGGGCGGTGTTCGAGCTACACCCTGAGAACCCGCCGCCATACGACGTGCTGCTATCGCAACTTGGCACGTTCAGGTATGCGGACAAGTACGGGCGGTAGGCGTGGTACGTGGTACGTGATACGTCTTCAGGTTTTACATCCCTTTTACACATACTTTAGGCCGATCTTACTTCTGCCTGCTATATTATGGATGACGTAGTTGGAACAACTGACGCATGGCGCATGATTTATCACACTATCGGAGGATCCAGATTGGATCAATCAGTCAATAAGCCAATAAGGTTGTGGAATAGCGGGCAATTTAGAGTGCTTATAGCGCTGGTAGGCGTGGCTTTGTTGCCTGTTTCGCTGACTGCCGCGCCTCTCATGCAAACCGGCCCTTCGCCAACGGCCCCGGTAGTGCTGGCGGGCGACGGCCAGGCCAACCGCGTCGCGCCGAGCGTGGCGGGGAACGTGATGGTCTACAGCGATTGCTCGACCGGCAATTGCAACATCTGGATGCTAAATCTGACCACAAAAGAAGCTACCCGTATCACGCAGGCCGACTACAACCAGGTGAACCCGGCCACCGGCGGTACGTGGGTAGTCTGGCAGGATGGGCGCAACGCCTCGGAGGAGGATGCGACGGATATTGAGAACAACTATGACCTGTACGCCGCCAACCTGGGCGACAAGCAGGAGTTCCTGGTGTCCGGCGCGCCCAAGTTGCAGGGGAAGCCGAGCGTGGCGGGCAACGTCATCGTGTGGGCCGACTACCGGGGCGCACAGGACGCGGGCGACCCCAACGCAGGCGACATCTATATGTACGACCTGGGCACCAGGCAGGAGACGCGCATCACCAACCTGCCGAGCGCGCAGACTCGTCCCGCCACCAACGGGCAGGTGATCGTATGGACCGACTTCCGCAATGAGCCTAACCCGGAAGGCTTCAACGCCGACATCTACGGCTACGATATCGCTACCAAACAGGAGTTCGTGGTCGCCAAAGCGCCCGATCTACAGACCGACCCGGCCATTTACGGCAACGTAGTCGTCTGGCAGGACTACCGTAACGAGCCGGACCCCGAAGGCTTCAACGCCGATATCTACGGATACGATCTTTCTACCAAGAAAGAGTTCGCGGTCACGACAGCGGCAGGCAGGCAGGCACGGCCCACCATCGCGGGCAACTTGATCGCCTGGGAGGACTACCGCAACGACCCCAACCCCTCAGACACCGCCAACCCGACCAACGGCGACATCTACGGCTATGACATGGCTACGAAGCGCGAGTTCCCGGTCGTGCTGGGGAACGGCTTGCAGCAAGCGCCCTCGGCTGGGGGCAACACGGTAGCCTACGAGACCAATCCCAACACGAAAGACGCCAACTCGCACTGGAGCATAGGGGGCGTGACAGTCAATGGCGTGCAGGGCGGCACGCTCAAGCCGCTCGCGCCGCCCGCCTCTTTGCCCGGCGCGGGTAGTCGCACCTTCCCCGAGACCGGCATGGCGACGACCGGCCTATTCCTAGACTACTGGAACGAGCACGGTGGGCTGGCCCAGCAGGGCTATCCTATCTCCGGTGTGATAGGGGAGGTGAGCGACCTGGACGGCAAGGCATACACGGTGCAGTACTTCGAGCGAGCGGTGTTCGAGTTCCACCCTGAGCAGGCCGATCCGCAGTACAAAGTGTTGCTGTCGCAGCTTGGCACCTTCCAGTACAAGCGGAAATACCCGAACGGCGCGCCCGGCCAGAAGGCCAACCAGGCAAACGGGCAGCTATTCAGCGAGACCGGCCACTGGGTAGGCGGCAAGTTCCTCGACTACTGGCGGGCGCATGGTGGGCTGGCCCAGCAGGGATACCCTATCTCCGACGAGTTCACCGAGGTGAGCGACCTGAACGGGCAGCCGTATACGGTGCAGTATTTCGAGCGGGCGGTGTTCGAGATGCACCCGGAGAATGCGCCACCCAACGATGTGCTCCTGTCGCAGTTGGGGACGTTCCAGCACCGGATGAAGTACGGCAGTCCATAAGAGCGACCCACCAGGTCAAGAGTATCGGATAAAGACCTGACTCGTAGGGGCGGGTCCCCGTGCCCGCCCTGTAGGTGTACCGTCAAGATCGGGGTGAGGATAAAGGG
>JBAURA010000030.1:0-2766 GCA_049580985.1 Chloroflexia bacterium | reverse complement strand
TTGTCATCCTGAGCGAAGCGAAGGATCTCGCTCTGTAAGATCATGCAGGAGGAACGAGATTCTTCACTGCGTTGAGTGGAGCAACCTGGCAAGTCAAGTTATAGCTACTAAGAATACGAATGGGGTGGGTCGGCATTTGCTTGGTTCGCATGATGTACCTGGTCGATAGAGAGCGAGATCCTTCGCTTCGCTCAGTGGCTCACAAACGAAGAAGTAGCAGTAAAGGAACTAACGAAGAGGTTGTCATTCTGAGCGTGGCGAAGAATCTGGTGGGCAAAGATCCTGTTTGTGGGTGTAAGATCCACGCCTGAAAGAAGCCGAATCCCGCTCGAACGGATTCTTCGCTTCGCTCAGAATGACAAAGGAGACTGGGTCGGCGTTCTTGACATATTTTCGTTTGTAAAGTACTCAGGATGACAATGCCGACTGTGGATGACAACCTCTTAGGGTGATGCTCATCAGCGGGTTTTAAGCCCGTCCTTACTCAACCTGGTACACAATCACACGTGGTGGAGGCGAGTGCCGCAGCGCCCGCAGAAGGCCGCGCCGGGGGGGTTGAAGAGGCCGCACCTACCGCACGTCATGCCGGGCTGGGGAGTGGATTGGGCGAGCGGCCTTCCGCAGCGCCCGCAGAAGCCGGAACCGGGTGGGTTCGACATACCGCAGGTCGCGCACATGAGCATGGCAGGGCTGGGGGGGGTTAGAGGCGTGGTGGGTGACTGTGCGGTTGTAGGAGCGGTTTGTTGTGCCGTGGACGCCGTTGGCCGCTGCTTTCGCACTTTGGATTTGGCGGCAGCTACCCGCAGCTTGCGATCTTCCTTGCCCGCGAGGGCGCAGTCGGGGTCGATCAGGTTGCCGTCTTTGTCGAGGGCCTGGATGTGGAGGTGAGGCTCGTACTGGTTCGGCCCTTCGGGACCTGTGCCGCCGGTCACACCCAGGCGGGTGGTTGACCCTACCTTTTCACCGACGCGCACGTATGTCCGCGAAGCGTGGAGGAACTGCATGCGCGAGCCATTCTTGAGGGTGACTTCCACCATGTTGAAGGGGCCGCCCACGAACGACACTGTGCCGGATACGCAGGCCTCGAACGGCAGCACCCTCACCTGCCCGCGCTCATCGAGGCTCGTAAAGTCGATGCCGGTGTGGGTGGGCCCCAGGCCGGCCCTGGAGCCGGTGCAGTCCTGGCGGGTGTTGTTGTCGGGGAGGCCGAATAGCGTAGGATCGGCCTGCGGGCAGGCTGCCTCCTCGGCGCTATCATCAGAGGTGTCGCTACCGGCGCTCCCCGACCCCTGGCGTGGGGAAGCCACGGACGAGGCTGCCGCGCCCACGCCTCCCGCCGCGCCTACAGCGCCGATCACACCCGGTACAGGTATAGAACTACTGGGAGGCGTGGGTGGCGGGGCCGAATAGCCGCCGGGAGCAGGCATGGCGGAACCTGCGTAGCCGGCAGGCCCAACACCGGACATACCTGGAGGCTGCGATGGCTGAAAAGGCTGGCCCGGTAGCGGTGGGGTGAGGGGCACACCGGGGGGTTCGTCGCCTAAAGGGCCGGGTTGGTTTTCCGGGTTCAAGAGGAGGCCGCCGGCGAGGACGGCAGCAGCGCCCGCGCCAACCGCCGCAGCCGCCGCGGGTATCACGTTGTCCCAGCAATCGTAGAGGCTGCTACAGTTGTCGAGCAGGAACTTTGCGACGAGTCCGAGGAAAGCGGAGAGGATATCCGTCATATTACACCCTGCCTTGCCGGTTGGGGTCCGGCCCTTTCGCCACGGGGAGCGGCGGGAAGAGGAGATGGAAGGCCACCAGCGTGAGGAGCGCGCCAAGCAGCACCGGGCGCAACCCCTGCGTGAACGAGGCGGACTCCAGGTTGAGCCAGAATGGGATGAGGGTCAGGCCGGTCAGCGCATAGCCGATGGCCGAGGCTGCCAGCAGGCGCACCAGGGGCGGGTAGCGCCGCACGCGCAAGGCCCAGCCAGCAGGCACCGGGATCAGGCGGATAAGCCCGGCCCGCCACATGCCGATCAGGCCCGTGATCACGGCCACCAGTATGCCGTCCACCCAATCTTCGTAGGTGCCCGCCAGCACCAGGGTGACCACCGCGGAGGCTATGGCTACGCGGATAGCTTGCGGCACGGCTGAGAGGGGAGCCGCGTGAGCGCCAGTCCACCGCTCGCGCTTGAGGAGAGCCACTACAGCCGCCCTGGGGCTGCGGGCAGCCGGCCCCTGCTCCAGCAGCACGCGCCCCGCGCCCGCGAGGAGGGCTATGCCCACCAGCATGAAGGTCTGCTGCTGGACGGGGTAGATGGCGGCGACGGTGGGCACGGTGCCCAGCCAGGTGAAGAACGGGCGTATCAACACGATCATCGACTGGGTCCACAGGTAGATCAGCACGGCGCATATAGATCCATAAAGCGCGGCCTGGCTCCACAATCGCTGGTTGGGGTCGTCGAACTGGCGCAGCTTCACGCCCTGCGTAAGCTGGTTGGCGAGGAGCGGCACGGTGATGGCGGGGATAGCGAGCAGCAGGTAGCTGACAAGCTTGCCGCCCACCAGGCCCACGACGTTGAGAGCTGACAGGCCGTCTAGCCCGGAGAGAGTATCCACGCGGTTGCCCAGCGCCACGTCTTGCACGATGTATCCTACGAACAGCATCGCGCCCACAGGCCCGCTCAGGAGAGCGCCCGCAATTACTATGGCGATGAAAGTCAGCGACTCGGAGAATACCGCGTTGAGGTCGCGGAAGATGAGGCGCGAAAGGAGGCCCACCGC
>JBAURA010000029.1:0-1521 GCA_049580985.1 Chloroflexia bacterium | reverse complement strand
CGAAGGGGGTTTTAGCACGGAGGACACAGAGAGCACGGAGGGTTTTGTGGTTTTGGGATTGCGAAGATATGAAGGGTAGCGAAGGGGCGAAGTTTATTTGGGTTTATCGCGGAGAAAGGGAGGGTGTGGAGGATGTATCGGGTATAATTTGTGAGATGAAGGCTGCGTAAATGAGATGACGCATGACGTATCACGTATCACGGAAGGGACCGGGATGATTGCTGAAGCTGTGGATTTGCAGGTGGTGCATTACAAGGACGTGCTGAATTTGCGGGGGCCGCGCTACAGGTTGAGCGCGGATTTGAAGGTGCGGACGCGGGAGGAGGCGGTGCGGTTTGTGAACCAGGCGGGGGTCGTGCTGCTCTTTCCGGGGGATAACCTGCCGTTGCCTGATTTGTGGTCGGCTATCAACGGGCACGAGAGGAAGCTGCCGAAGCACCACCATGACTGGGCGCTGGGCAAGACTTGGGACTGGAAGGATACGATCCCGGCGCGCAAGGAAGCGTGGTACGGCAAGCTGATCCGGGGCAAGCCGGCGCTGGTGTCGCTGAACGATCTGCCCGCGATCTATGCGCTGTCGTCTAACTACGGAGAGTTAGACGATTACCTGGAGGCGTATGCGGACGGCCTGTTGAGCAAGGAGGGGAAGGAGATATACGAGGCCCTTATGTCGAACGGGCCGATGCCGACGAGCGACCTGCGCAAAGCCGTGGGGATGGGCGGAGGCGGCGAGAACGCGCGCAGGTTCGAGCGGGCTATAGTTGAGTTGCAGACCGGCCTCAAGATCGTGAAGTCGGGCATCTCGGATTCGAACAGGTGGAAGTACTGCTATGTGTACGACCTGCTCATAAGGTGGATGCCGAACCTGGACGAGCGGGCGCGCGCCTATAATAGCCGCACGGCCATGCGGCATATGATCTCGCGCTACCTGGAAACGTCGGTGGCCGCGCCGGTGGCCCTCTTCCCGCGCCTGTTCGGGTGGGAGGCAAGTGTGACAGAGCGCATCGCAGGCGAGATGGTGGCGGATGGGGCGCTGAAGCAGGTGAGGGTGGTAGGCGGGCCGGGGCTTACCCCGCGCCAGAAGCCGCCCGCGAGTGGTGAGGTGTGGATAACCGGGGTGTCATGAAAGCCCAACCCATCCTAAAATTATACTGAGAGATGAGGTAGATGTAACGAGACGTGTTGTGGTATATTATGCTACCTAACTGCTAACCCAGGTACTATACTAAAAAGGAGGCATCGAGATGTCTGATAAAACCATTACTGAAAACCCAGGTTTAGAAGGTAGATTGAGCGCAGCACGTGAAGCCTTCCAGCAAGAGTGGAACAAGCTACAGGGAGTAGGACGCGGGCACTCTCCGCAAGAAGTACATAAGATTGATGCGTTGGCACAAGCCGTGGATCTACTGGATCGAGTGCTGGCAATCCTTGCCGAACAACCCGATTATGATACGAATGGTCAACAAGAGTGGGAAGCAAGGAACATGAAAATAAGCCAGGCAGAGTTGGATGGTGACAGAC
>JBAURA010000028.1:0-4790 GCA_049580985.1 Chloroflexia bacterium | reverse complement strand
CACCATTCAGAATGACCACATCTTAGCTGTACCTGGCCGGCGGGGATCAGGCCGCCGCTTGCATGTATTTGAAGAGGCCAATGTGGTTGCCGCTGGGGTCGCGGAAGATCGCCATCCAGCCGATACCGGGGATCTCCATCGTGGGTAGCAGCACCTGGCCACCCCCGGCTTGCACTTTCTCCAGGTCGCCCTCAAGGTCGTCGGTGCCGAGATAGATGATGGGGCTGTTCGGGCCGGCCCCCGCCCAATTTTCACCGTTGCCCTCGGTGAACGCGCCGGCGGGGCCGCCCTCGCTGGTGAATTGCAGATAGTTGAAATTGGTATCCAGATTGAGATCCCACCCGAAGGTGTTCTTGTAGAAGTCGCCCAGGGCCTGGGGATCGGTGGCCGGGATCTCGACGTGAACAATAGGGCGTGCCATGGTATGTATCCTTGTGGGGTATATGAGGTTAGGTTCAATCCGCACGCATGCGGAGTCTGTAGATGAGGCCGTTATGTGCGCCGTCAAGATCGGGGTAAGGAGTGAGGGCGGGCACGGGGACCCGCCCCTACGAGAGTAATACTACAATATTGGTTTTGAAATCCGCCCCTATAGCCCGGGTTTTAAAGGCGTCCTAAATCCGTAGTCGTTGAGTGAGCTGCCTATTCCACCTGGGCCTTGCTTGTGTAAACGCCGATCTTGTTGCCCGTGGGGTCGGTGAACGTGCCAAACCACCCGATGCCTGGGATCTCCATCTTTGAATCGACTATCGTGCCGCCTAGCGATACCGCTTTCGCCAGTGTGGCCTCGATATCGTCCGTCGAGACGTAGATGAGGACGTCGCCGGGCTTGACCGGGCCAAAGCCGCCCTCCGGGGAGCCTTCGGAAAGGGCGTTGAAGCCGCCCCCAGGCCCCGATTCCGGCTCGAATTGCCAGTATTCAAACCCGCCTTCAAAGGGCGAACTGGACGTTTTCCAACCGAACAGGTCGCTGTAGAACTGCGCGCCCTTCTCAGGATCGCTCGCCGGAAGCTCGATGTGTACGATGTTGTGCTTACCCATGATGAATACCCTCCATTTGATAGTGGTTTGCGGATGCCCACATATTATAGAACATTTGTTCCTAAATGTCAAGGGGTTTTCCACACAATCTGCCACGAGTTTTGACATTAAGATAGGAGGTGCACGTCGCAGGGGCACATGTGTGGCTGTCCTAGTTGGGCAAGACCCTGGTAGGGGAACAAGGCATCCACACATGTGCCCCCTGCGACGTTTGTACTGTAAGCTAGCACTCAAATCCGGTGTAGCAAGAAGCGCTGTTTTGTGGTATCCTTTCCGCCAATAGCACGATGCAGAGGGCGCTATGTGGGATGCATAGCCGCCTATCTTTTGTCGCCACCAGGAAAGAGGAACGCCCTTGGACGGCAAGCAGACCGCCACGCCCGCCATCAGTATACAGGCGGTGAGCATGCGCTACGGCAGAGGCAGCGCGAACGCTACTCTCGCCCTCTCCGACGTCTCGCTCGATATTGCGCCAGGCGAGTTCGTGTCGCTTATCGGCCCGTCAGGCTGCGGCAAGACCACCCTCCTCCGCCTCATAGGCGACCTGATGCAGCCTACGGGAGGCAAGGTGCTGGTGCTGGGCAAACCGGCGGTCCAGGCAAGGCGCAAGCGCGAATACGGCCTGGTGCCCCAGGCCCCCACCCTCTACGACTGGCGCACCGTGGTCAAGAACGTGGAGCTGCCCCTGGAGATCATGAACGTGCCCCAGGGCGAGCGCACACAGCGCTCCACCGGCCTGCTGGGGATGGTCGGCCTGGGCGATTTCAAGGGGCATTACCCCTGGCAGCTATCGGGCGGCATGCAGCAGCGCGTGAGCATCGCCCGCGCCCTCTCTTTCAAGCCCGCCATCCTGCTGATGGACGAGCCGTTCGGGGCGCTCGACGAGATGACCCGCGAGCGCCTCAACGGCGAGCTACTCAACATCTGGCGTGAGACCGAGACTACCATCGTGTTCGTGACCCACAGCATACCGGAGGCGGTCTTCCTCTCCACCCGCGTGGTGGTGATGTCGCCACGCCCCGGCAAGATCGCCCACATCGTGCCCGTAGACCTGATCTACCCGCGCGACGAAGTGACCAGGGAGCACCCGCGCTATTTCGAGCTGGTATCCCAAGTGCGCGAGTATTTGCGAGAGACACACTGATGCCGATTGCGGATTTTAGAGGGTTGATCTAATTGGAGGGTTTCTAATATGACTTGCACCGTATATGACACTAATGGATCGATAATAGCGGATCGACGCACCGATGGCCGAGTTTGGACTTATAAAGGGCATTGGATAGGAATTGTATCTGAGCGAGGATGGGTTGAGGACTACGAAGGTAGAGGTATAGGAGTTGGACGCCCGAATGGGAGCATCGAAGACCATAATGATACTATCGTCGGGCAAATCAAATATAGCGGCTCAGTCGAGGACTCACGTGGTGTGTATAAAGGGGAGATTCGCGGAAGTGATAGTCTTGCCACAAAAGCGGGCGTAGCGCTACTAGTTTTTCTCAGTGATGTTGGCTTGTGAGCATACCTTTTTCACCTTCGTTTATGCCTGTGGCGTCAATACCTCGTCCGCAAGAAGTTACAAACCGATTGAAACTAATTTGAGAGCCAATAACTCTGCCACCGATACGTTTGGACGAGAGATTGCCGACGCGGCGGTCGCTTCCACTATGAGCGGCGAACGACCAATCCGAAATCCGAAATCTAAAATCCGCAATGTCCTTGCTCCTATTCTGACGCTGGCGATCATCATTGGAGCGTGGGCGCTTGTGTCGTGGCTGAGGACGCGGGGGCTGGCGGAAGGGAGCCTTGAGTACAAGCAAGCGCAGTCGGTCCTGCCATACCCACACAGGGTGTTCCTCGCCTACTTCGAGATCCCTAGCACCTTCTTCAACGCGGGGATAGTGACCCTGTGGAACGCCTTCGCGGGCTTCGCGATTGGCGGCGTGATTGGCTATGGGCTGGCGATGGTTATGTCGCGCGCGGTGTGGGTGGCCCGCAGCTTCTACGTATATATCATCGGCTCGCAGATGGTCCCTATCATAGCCCTCGCGCCCATCCTCTACGGCATCATCAAGGACGAGACGCTGCTGAAGATAACGGTGGCCGCCTACCTCACATTCTTCCCGGTGACGGTCAACGTGCTGAAGGGATTACAGAACGTCGAGCCGCGCGCCCTCGACCTGCTTCGTTCCTACGCAGCCTCCAGCCGCGAGATCTACACCAAGCTCCGCATCCCGGCTTCCATGCCGTTCCTGTTCAACGCCCTCAAGATCGCGTCCACCGGCAGCCTGATCGGGGCCATAGTGTCGGAGCTGATGGGCGGCAGCGCGGGGATCGGCGTGCAAATGATCCAGCTACAGTATAGCTCGTTCGCCCGCAGCGACCTGATGTGGGCGCTCGTGATCGAGGCGGCGCTGATCGGCGTGCTCTTCTTCGGCGCGGTGTCGCTCGCCGAGCGCATTTTCGTGCCGTGGCAGCCCGAATTCAGGAGAGTGAGCAAAGCTGATGGCTAACACCAGCCAACCCACCGGCGCACAGCCGGAGCCGGATATAGTAGCCTCGTGGCTGCAATTCCTGATCGAGCCTGGCACGCAGCCGCCGTGTAAAGTGCGCCTGGGCCTGCGCACGCCCATGGGCGACCCGATCACTATGTTGGCCGACGTGGTGATAGCCGGGGTGGCCCACATCCCGGACGGCATCGAAAAGGCCGAGACGGTGCTCAAACGCCTGGGGGTCGCGAAGACTCAAGATTTCGCACTGGTTTACCCACTGTACGCGGTTGACGATCCCGACCTGGAGATGCAATCGTACGAGCTTGCCTGGCTGGTCAAAGAGGAAGCCGATAGGAGGGGTTGGGGCTTCACGAGGCAGATACCGCAGTAAGAGATGGCCGTACTCGAAAATGATCTGCAACCCATAGAGCATAGAAGCCGCACAGCAGAGGCGGCCAGATCGGTCCTGCCGCCCGCCGCGATCTTCGTCGTGGTGATCCTCCTGTGGCAGTGGCAGGTCATCCACTCCCTGTTCAACATCAAGACCTTCCAGCTACCCCTCCCCAGCCAGATAATCGAAGCCTTCGGGGAGAGGAGCGAAGACCTGTGGGTGGGGTCGTGGTATACTATCGGCGAGGCCGTGGCCGGGCTTGCGCTGGGGGCGAGTCTCGGCTTCGTAACCGCCCTCCTCTTTATACAGTGGGGTGGCTTCAGGCGTGGGCTGATGCCGCTCGCGGTGTCGGCAAACGCCATCCCGATCATAGCGATCACCCCTATCGTGTCGCGCTGGCTCGGCTTCGACCAGCCCACCCGTATAGTGGTGGTAGCCATCATGACCTTCGCGCCCATGGTCGTATCCGCCTACAAGGGGCTTACCTCTCTCAACAACGAGTCGCTCGACCTGATGCACTCGTATGCCGCCACGCCCCTCCAAACCTTCTTCAAGCTGCGCCTGCCAAGCAGCCTACCGTACGTGTTCAGCGCGCTCAAGGTGGGCGCGACCGCCTCTATAATAGGCGCGGTGGTGGCGGAGTTCTTCAACTCGGCGGGCGGGATTGGCAAGCTGATTGCCAACAACATTCAAAGCGGCGATTTCGCGCTCGCGTGGTGCGGCGTGGTGATCGTAACATTGGTGGGGCTTGCCCTCTACGGCATCGTCAGCTTGCTTGAAAGGCTGCTAGTGCCCTGGGAGGCAGGCCAGCGATCCTGAGCAGAATTACGAATTACGAATTACGAATTACCTTTGATCAGTGATGAGTG
>JBAURA010000027.1:0-2728 GCA_049580985.1 Chloroflexia bacterium | reverse complement strand
TAGTTATATTCGGCTACCCCGCCGAAGACCTAGCGGGCTACAACAAAGGCACTCCGCTCGCCATCGAACTCCGCACTACCGGCCTGGACGGCGACCCCTTCGGCCTCCGCGCCTACCAGGAGGATGCCATTGCCTCCTTCTGGGCCGGCGGCACCGTCCACGGTGGCAGTGGCGTGGTAGTCCTCCCCTGCGGCGCGGGCAAGACGGTCGTCGGCATGGGCGCCATGTCGCAGGCCGATACCCACACCCTCATCCTCACCCCCTCCACCACGGCGGTGCGCCAGTGGATCAGCGAGTTGCTCGACAAGACCAACCTCACAGCCGACCAGGTGGGCGAGTACACCGGCGAGAAGAAAGAGATCCGCCCCGTCACCATCACTACCTACCAGATGCTCACCTACCGTCCCTTCAGGGTGGACGAGCAAACGGGCGAGATCGGCGAGTTTCCCCACTTCGACATCTTCACCAAGCACGACTGGGGCCTCATCATCTACGACGAGGTACATCTGCTCCCCGCGCCCATCTTCCGCATTACCGCCGAGATCCAGGCCCGCCGCCGCCTCGGCCTCACCGCCACCCTGGTGCGCGAGGACGGGCATGAGACCGACGTATTCTCCCTCATCGGCCCCAAGAAGTACGACGTGCCCTGGAAAGAGCTTGAGCGCCAGGGCTGGATCGCCACCGCCGAGTGCACGGAGGTGCGCATGCCTTTAACCCCGGAGGAGCGCGTGGAATACGTCCTCACCGAGGACAGCCGCATTAAGTACCGTATCTCCGCTGAGAATCCCATCAAGACCGACGTGCTGGAAGAACTGCTCAAGCGCCACGAAACCGACTCTGTGCTGGTAATCGGCCAGTACCTGCACCAGTTGAAAGGGATCGCTGACAAGTTCAACGCGCCGCTCGTCACAGGCAAGACCCCCAACACCGAGCGCGACCGCCTCTACGAGGACTTCCGCACCGGCAGGATCAAGCTGCTGGTGGTGAGCAAGGTCGCCAACTTCGCCATAGACCTCCCCGACGCCAACGTAGCCATCCAGGTGAGCGGCACGTTCGGCTCGCGCCAGGAGGAAGCCCAGCGCCTGGGCCGCATCCTCCGCCCCAAGAAGGACGGCTCCATCGCCAACTTCTACACTCTAGTAACAAGAGACACCAAAGACCAGGACTTTTCTACCAACCGCCAGCTATTCCTGACCGAGCAGGGTTACAGCTATAATATAGTAGACGCCGCCGAGGTCGTGCCTGCTCTCCCCCAGAAAATGGCCGAGCTGGAGGCCGAGCTAGAGCGCAAGAAGCTGTCGGGCGAGTGGGACATAGATGCCCGCCTAGAAAGACGCCGCCGCACCGCCAAATCAGACGACGACGAAAACGGTGATGCCTCCACCAAACCGAGGCGAGGCCGCAAGCCCAAGGCCCAACCCGAACCCGCAACCGTAGAAACACTAGAGCAATCCGACGTCGCCGCCGGAGCCGAGGACCAACAACCACCCCAGAAACGCAGGGGCAGGCCGCCAAAGAACGCAAATCGGGACCACCTGCGACTGGTGAAATAGCTGGAGATCACAAACCAGGGATGTTTTTGTCATTCTGAGCGAAGCGAAGAATCCGGTCGAGCGAGAATCGGTAATTCATCTGGCCTTGATCTCTGTCTATGAACAGGATCTCTCCCTACCGGATTCTTCGCTTCGCTCAGAATGACAAACGGGACGATGGTTCGCTAGTACGACCTAATCGGGAGGAACAAGTTGCCGGTTGTTGCCGTCATAGGTTGCCAGTGGGGAGACGAGGGCAAAGGCAAGATCGTGGACCTACTTGCCGAGCAGTCCAGCGTGGTCGCGCGCTGCAACGGCGGCCCTAACGCCGGGCACACCATCGTCAACGAGTTCGGCACATTCCGCCAGCGCCTGATTCCCTCCGGCATCTTCAACCCCCAGGCCGTATGCATCATCGGCAACGGCGTCGTGATAGACCCCGCCATCCTCCTGGACGAGATGCAGACCCTTACCGATGCGGGCATCGACGTGTCCCGCCTCCTCATCAGCGACCGCGCCCACGTCATCATGCCCTACCACAAGATGCTCGACGCACTCGAAGACGACGCCCGTGCCAGGTCGGTCAGCGGGCCTCTGGGCACAACCCGCCGTGGCATCGGCCCGGTCTACGTAGATAAAATCGCCCGCACCGGCATCCGCATGGGCGACCTCGTCCACGAAGAGACTCTGCTGACCAAGCTATCCTACGTCCTCCCCGCCAAGAACGAAGTGCTCACCAAGCTTTACAATGCCGAGCCTCTCGAACTCCACAGCGTCTATCTCGCTCTGGTGGAGCAAGGCCAGCAGCTTCGCAAGCACATTATGCCCACCGAATTGGTGATCATCCGCGCCCTCCAGGATAAGCGCTCCGTCCTCCTCGAAGGCGCGCAGGCCGCCCTCCTCGACCTCGATTTCGGCACCTACCCATATGTCACGTCCAGCAACCCCACCGCCGCCGGCCTCTGCGTCGGCTCGGGCACGCCCCCCACCCAGCTAAGCTCGGTCGTCGGCGTCTACAAAGCCTACCAGACCCGCGTAGGCGCAGGCCCCTTCCCCACCGAGCTTACAGGCGATCTAGCCCACTTCCTCCGCGATCAGGGTGGCGCGGGCCACGGCGAGTACGGCACGGTCACGGGACGCCCGCGCCGCGTCGGCTGGTTCGATGCGGTAGCCGCCCGCTACGTGGCCGCCCTCAA
>JBAURA010000026.1:0-4965 GCA_049580985.1 Chloroflexia bacterium | reverse complement strand
GGATATATGAGGGTGCACCATCGGTACGCCACGACAGCGCCAGCCCTACAACAGCCGGGAAGTCAGCCAGATCTATGAGCTGAACTTCCCGGCCTTTACTCTCCAGGCGACTGATAACATCTATAGTGTGCTCCTCGCCTGGATATGAGACAACCAGGATCACTACACTTAACCCTGTCCCTGTTGCAGGGCATCGAGGGCCTGTGCTGTTGCCTCGTACGCTGCTACCAGGTCCGCCTGCTGCCGCATAAGCTCAGCCTGCTGCTGTTCGATCAACATAATCGCTTCGACAAGTTGTTGGGCCTGGGCAGTCGCTTCCGCAAGCAAATTACCGCTTCCACTTCCACCCCCAACCCGGCTGGGCGACGCGGTTATGAAGGGGGACACTCCTGCTGTCGGGTTGAAGCGGCCAAACTGATCAAACTGGCCCGGCTGGGTGGTTACCTCAACTAACGTACCACCGCCACCACCGCCCCAGATAGGGTCCCTGACGAGTTCCTTGATAGTATCACGGATCGGGTCCTTAGGCACTTCCTTGATAGTATCCCATATTGGGTCCTTAGGCACTTCCTTGATGGTATCCCATATTGGGTCCTTAGGCACTTCCTTGATGGTATCTCGAATTGGGTCCTTAGGCACTACCTTGGGTATGGGTCCCGGTGGATACATCATGTTCACGCCGGCGATGTCTCCCGCGGAAAGGCCGGTGCGCTGTCCCATCACGACCCCCGGCGGCAGCGCCTGGAGCGGTACGATTGTCGGCTGACCATTGATCGAGAAGGCGTTGGGGGGATAATGCATACACGACCCGTAGTCATAAGCCCCAAGGTCGTCACCATCGGTGACGTGTTGCGCGAAGTTATGCTGCATATTAGGATCGATATTAGCCCACACGATGCGCACAAAAGTATCGCGGTCTTCCCGGCTCTGCTCATGCCAGAGGCCGACGGTATGGCCGATCTCGTGAATGGCGTTACCTGTTGAGCAGCCACCGCCTAGCATGATAATTTGCTGCCCACCGCGCCGGCCCACCATTGAAGAACAGCCTCCACCCGGCTGGAAGAGCACAAAGTCCTGGAATTGGGCTGAGTTCGCGGGAGTACGCAAGACAAAACGGATGCTAGTGTTAGCTTGCCAATGCGTAATCGCATCGGTAACGCGCTGTTGATTGGGCAAAGCAGGGTCAATCGTGTACGGGATCGTGGCGTTAGGCCACCTAAACTGCGGCCCGCTAATACCGACTGAGGCGAGCATTATAGCGCCCGCATCGGCTGCTGCGCTCACGTCCGCCACGCTCCCCAAGATGATATCTCCTTCAAAGATCGCCAGGCCATCGACGTCAGCGTAGAGAAGGCCCTTACGAGCAAACGTCATTCCCGAGACGAGCGCAGTACCGGCTACTGGCCCTGAGCGAAACTCCCCTTCTGCCTGTTCGCCGTTATCGTTATCTCGCTTTGCGCGGCGAGATCTGTTTGGGCGCGACTCCATATTTTTCCTCCTATTTCCTATTTTGTGGGTCTATTGCCGCCGAGCGATATCCTTTCGAAAGACATGAGCTAATGCTGAAGAACAAATAATAGCAAAAGCACGTGACCGGCAGGCGGCGATCGTAGTCGCGCCCCCGTCCGGCGTATTCCAACCATCGATTAGAGTCGGTAGTAGCAAAATACACCCAATGCTGGATTGTATACCTTCTCATACTCATAGGTTTGAAGCACATAGCTATGAGCAAATTGGCTTGCCAGGGACCACCTATTGCGCGAGCTTAAAGATCCAAGGACCATCGATCTTAAAGACCGTGCATGGGAATAGAGGGTAGAGGTCTCGAAATAAGTAGGGCGGCAAGGGGGCGAGATGTTGGCCGCTAGTGACTCAGAGTATATCCCTTTATTTCTATTTTGTCAATGCTAGCTTTATCGACCGGGCAGGATTGTTCATCTAGAGTATTCCCGCGTAACCATCCCCCCGTTTGTCGCTCCCCGCGATATAGCTGCCATCCGGCATGCGCCAGATGATCTGGCCGCGACCGAACGCGCCGCTGGCGTTGAGAACGGTGACAGTGTGGCCTTTGGAGCGCAGGCCCTTGACGATAGCAGGGTCGGCGTCCGATTCGACCTGGATGTTCTTGCTGCTGGTCCACTGCCAGCGAGGGGCGTCGAGGGCGGCCTGGGGGTTCATGGCGTAGTCTAGCGTGTTGGCTATCACCTGGACGTGGCCCTGCGGCTGCATGAAGCCGCCCATGACGCCGAAGGGGCCGATCGGCTGGCCGTTGCGGGTGAGGAAGCCAGGGATGATCGTGTGGTAGGGGCGCTTGCCCGGCGCGAGGCGGTTGGGGTGGGTGGGGTCGAGGCTGAAGTTGGCTCCCCGGTCGTGGAGGGAGATGCCCGTGCCTGGGACCACGATGCCTGAGCCGAATCCCTGGTAGTTGGACTGGATGAAGCTGACCATCATGCCATCGGCGTCGGCGGCGCACAGGTAGACGGTGCCGCCCGAATTGGGACTGCCGGGGGCAGGCTGGAGGGCGCGGCCGCCGATGAGCGCGCGGCGTTTCGCGGCGTAGGCTTCGTCGAGCAGACCGGCGACGGGGATCGAGGCGAAATCGGGGTCGGCTACGTAGCGGAAGGCGTCGGTGAAGGCGAGCTTGAGGGCCTCGATTTGCAAGTGGAACGACTGGATGCTGTCGCGCGAGAGCGCGTCGAGGTCGAAGCCTTCCAGGATATTGAGGGCGATGAGGGCGGTGATGCCCTGGGTGTTGGGCGGCATCTCCCACACGTCGTAGCCCCGGTAGCCGGTGGAGATGGGGTCTACCCAGGTGCTGGTGTGGGCCGCGAGGTCTGCCGCCGTGAGGAAACCGCCCGTTTGGGAGGCGAACTTCACAATGTGCCGCGCCAGATCGCCTGAGTAGAAGTCGTTGGCTCCGAAGTCCGCTATGCGGCGGAGGGTTGCGCCGAGGGCTTTGCTGGCCCAGGTCTCGCCTGACCTGGGGGCGCGGCCTCCGGGGGCGAACATCTCCATCCAGGCAGCGAACTCCGACCCTCTGTTGGCGCGGTAGATGGGCACGGCGTTTTGCCATGCGGAGGCTACGATGGGGGTGACGCGGTAGCCCTGCTCGGCGTGGGCGATAGCAGGCTCGAACAGCTTGTGGAACGGGAGCTTGCCGAAGCGGGCGTGGAGGTCGCGCCAGAGGGCGGGCGCGCCTGGTACCGTCACGGGGAGCCAACCGCGCAGGGGCATGGTGCGGTAGCCTTTGTTGCGGGCTAGCTGAAGGGTGAGCGCGGCGGGGGCGCGGCCAGAGCCGTTGAGGCCGTAGAGCTTGCGCGTTTTGTTGTCCCAGACCAGGGCAAAGGCGTCAGCGCCCACGCCGTTGGAGACCGGCTCTACCACGGTTTGGGCTATGGCGGCGGCGATGGCGGCATCCACAGCGTTGCCGCCGTTCTTGAGCATGAGGAGACCGGCTTCCACGGCCAGGGGAGTGCTGGTGGCTACCACGCCGCGCTGAGCCGCCACCGAGCGGCGGGTGGAATACGGGTTCCTGGAGTTGTCCCACAGGGGCCGTTGGACCTGGATGTTGGGAGTGGTGGCGGCGCGGGCGGGTGAGGGCGGGAGGGTGGTCGAGGCGACCAGGCCGCCAACGGTGAGGGCTGTGCGTCGCAGGAAGTCACGGCGGGTGAGGGTGTCCGCGCTGTCTATGGCGTCGGATTGGGTGTCATTTGGGCGGGATGGCTCGTCCATTGGCCTATTTTTGCTTCAAGCGAATTGTGAGCGCTTCTTCATCGGTGGCTACGCTGTCCATTTCGAAGTTGGCGCTTTCGAGGCTGGGTCTGGCGGCGGAGTTGATCTCGGAGAGGAGGAGGTCGTTGTTGACGCGGTCTACGGCTTTGCGGATGCTACCTTCCAGGTCGAAGGGGAGGATGCCCAGCGACACGTTCAGATCGCCAAGCTGAGGGTCGCCTATCATGGCGATGGCGAGGCCGCCATCCTGGACGCTGAGGCGGTTGTTGACGCGGGCGTCAACATCGAACTTGAAGAAGAGCGCATCAACGCGAAAGGTGGGGAGCAGGTCCATGCGGTTTTCGGTGTTGAGGTCTACCTGGAGAGAGGTAAGGGTGAAGCCGTCGATCCCGGTGGCATAGGAGCCGTTTACGCGCTCGGCGACGAGGGTGTTGAGATAGCCCTCGTCCACGGCGACCACTATATCGGAGTCGCCGGTGGAGGGGTTATCTATGAAGGGGAGGATGGGGGAGGCGGCAAAGGTAGCCAGGGCCAGCACCAGGAGCACACCGCCGACGATGCCAAAGAGACAGCCACTGGTGAACCACATAAAGCAGGTAGTGCCGGACGACCGGCGACCGCTAATCTGCGACCGGAGGTAGCTTGTGGAGCGGGGTTGGGGGATAGACATAGGCCCAAAACGTAAAGCGTAAAACGTAAAACGTAAAACGTAAAGCGTAAATTAAGGACGTGACATGTTGGGGTGGCTATATACCACTTACGTTTCACGTTTTACGCTTTACGTTTTGCGTTTTATGCTATTGAGCTAACCTTCGGCGGAGCCAGTCGGTTACGTCTTCGTGCTTGATGCAGGTTACGTGGTGGCCTTTGCGCTCGGCTTTAAGGTCGCGCTCCCAGATGGCGTGCATGACCACATCAAGGCTGGTGCCGATGAGGCGAGCTACCTCTTCGGGGGTATATTCCTCCTGGGTGAGATCGACGTGGGCGCGGTCACGGACGCGATGGCGCTCGTGGCGCTCCAGGATGACCTGGCTTTCGAACTCCTCCACGTCGGTGAAGCCCACATGCGGGTCAATGTCCGTCTCCGCGATTACCGGAACAGGGTCCATGTCGAGAGGGCCTGCTACGCCGTCTTCTCGGGCTGCATTTTTCGGGGAGTTATCGTCCATGATGGTCCTCCTTGATGGCGAGGGATCAGGGGTCAGGGGTCAGGGATCGGGGATCAGGCATTAC
>JBAURA010000025.1:0-2027 GCA_049580985.1 Chloroflexia bacterium | reverse complement strand
GTATTGCGTATTGCGTATTGCGTAATGGCGTGTACGGTTTACCGACTACCGACTACCGTGTGCGGTTGGTTAGGGGCGGGTTTGGGGGTGGTCGGAGGTGTCGAGGGGGATGTTGGTTTTGGTGTCGCTGGGGAGGAGGGGGGCAGTGTAGTTTTGTTTGAAGATGGCGGCCGCGGGCTTGGGGGTGCCGTCGCGGCGGAATAGGCCGAAGTAGCGCTCGAAGCCAATGACCAGGTGGGCCTTGGACTCGTCGAAGTCGAAGAGGGTCCATTGGAGGACGCCGCCTATGCGCGCGGTTTTGGCTTGCTCCAGCATGGTTGTGTAGAGGTAGTCCTGGGTTGGCTCGTCGAAAGTAGCGCCGGGCCTGGGCGGCTCGCCGCCGGTAGAGGTGGGCCAGCCCATCTCGCCTAGAAGGATGGGTTTGGCGGTTCTGGCTCTGATTGCGGCTACCTGGGTGGAGAGGTTGCCCGCGTCGTAGCAGTGAAAGGAGACGAAATCGGAGATGTCGAGGATGGTATCGCCGTTGTTGGCTTCGTACCAGAGACTACGGTAGTCGCCCACGCCCACGGTCACGGGGTGGCGGGGGTCAAGAGTGCGGACGTGGACAGCCATGCGGCGCAGCCAGTCTATGTAGTCGCTCTGCCTGCCGGCCTTCCATTCCTCGTAGACATCCGGCTCGTTACTCAGGTCCCAGGCCAGCACGCGGTCGTCGTGCGCGAAGGCGCCCACGATTCCGTCGAGATAGGCGAAGTTGCTGCGTTCCTGGGGAGTGCCGAGGGGCGGGTGATCGTCGTACCAGTCGAAGAGGATGAAGATCACTTTCATGCCATAGCCGGAGGCTACCTGGAGGAACTGGGTCATCTGGCTCTTGATCCAGGGGCTGACGGTGGTCATCGACTCGTCGCTACCCCAGACTACGTCGAAGGTCTCTTCATTGTCGTAGGGCAAGCCTATGCGGACGGTGTTGACGCCGAGATCGCGGGCGCGCGCAAGCTCGGCCAGCACGTGGGGACCGTTCCATTCGGCCCAGGTATCGGCGAAGGGGGCCGCGCTCAGCCAATAGTTAGTGCCTTTGAGGACGACGGTATCACCTCGATAGGTGAAGGCATTGCCTGAGAGACTTACGAAGCCGCCGCCTGGGGATTTGAGGGGAGGTATGGCGGGTGGGGTGGGTGGGACGGGTGTAGCAGGTGTCGAGGAATAGCGCCACTGGTAGTAGGTGGCACCGACGTTGCCCATCTGGACTTGCCAGCCGGTAGGGAAGGCGGGCACGTAGGTGAGGACGCGGCGCTGGTATAGCTGGATGAGGGCAAGCTGGGGTTTAGCGTCTATGACCAGGGTTGCCCAGTATGGCTCGCTGATGGGGTAGCCCATGACGTAGAGCCAGTCGAAGAGAGGCTCTATGAGTAGCTCGCCACCGGGTTGTTGGACAGGACCTTCGCTGTGCAGGTAGTCCCAAAAGACGTTGGGGATGTTGTGCCCGGTAGGGGTGATGTAGGTGGAGTAGCGAACGGTGGCGGGCGGGGTGGTCTTGGGTTGGCCGCGAGCGGGCATTGACAGATTGGCTACTTTGCCCGTGGCATCGGAAGCGCGGGCAAGGAGGTGTGGGTAGAAATCGCTGTAGCGGGGGTTGGCGGCTACGGCGTCGCCCGCGACTACGAGCGAGGCGGGATTGCCTGGAGGGGAGCCGGAGAGGCCGGCTAGCTCAGCGACGAGGAGGCCGGTGGTGACGCGCCACTGGGAGGAGGGGTCGGTGACGGCGGGGTTGAGCTCCATGCGAGCTTTGTCGAAGTACTGGACTTCGGTTGAGGAGCCGAGATGCGTGCGCTCGGTGAGGCGCTGGCCGGGGGCAGGCCCCCAGAGCCAGGAGCGGGCGGCCTGGCCCGAGGCGACGGGGCCGTCGGTGCGCTCCCACAATTGTTGGAAGAGGGGGGAGGCAAAGCCGTTGGGGGAAGCGGCGGCTACGGTCGCCCTGGTTGGTGAGGAGGGCACGCCGGCGGTTATGGTTGCGAGAAGAACCAGAAGGA
>JBAURA010000024.1:0-5456 GCA_049580985.1 Chloroflexia bacterium | reverse complement strand
GTTGTCAGTTGCTGGTTGCCAGTAACGCGCTACAACCGGCAACCGACAACTGACAACTGACAACCGACAACCGGCAACTACTTATCCACATTATCCAGGTTGTGATCGAACGCTTCGTACTTCGCTTCGCCCAGGGGGTAGAGGATGCGGCCACAGGTAGGGCAAGAGGTAAGCTCGGTCGGGATGCGAGCCTGGCGCGTGATGGTGACGGGTATACCGGCGTGGCAACCGCTACATACCCCGCCGCGCACCGTCGCCACCGCGATGCCTCCCTTGGCGCGGCGCAAACGCTCGTAGCTTTGGAGGTCGGCCCAGGGTAGCTCCGTAATGGCGCGCTGGCGCTTGACCTGTAACACCCTGGCCTGGCCCATCAGTTTGTCCTTCTCCTCGATCAGCCCCGCATGGAAAAGCTCCTGCTCTTTGGCCAGGTCATCGAGGCGCTTCTGGGTCTCGGCTTTGGCCTCTTCGGCGGCCTCGGTAGCCAGCATGGCGTCCAGCGTGCCATCCTCAAGCGTCTTGAGGCGCGCCTTTAGATGGGCGACCTCTTCCCCCATCTGCCCCAGTTCCTTGGGATTCTTGATCGAGCCGTCGTACAGCTTGCGCTCAAGCATCTTGAGCCGAACGCTGGCCTCGTCGGCCTCTCTCGACAGGCGCTTGAGGTTGGCCTGCTCGCGCGCCAGTATGCCGGCGGCCTCGTCGTTCGCCGCCCGCGCGGCGGCCAGCTCCGCGCTGTCGCTCATGCCGTCATCGATCTGGCGCATACGTCCCACCCGGCTATCCAGGCCGGAGTCGATCTGTTGTAAGTCGTAAAGCTGGTTTGCCCGGCTCATTCTCTCTCCATTGACACATGGAAGCTTGAAGTTTGAATGTCGAACTTCAAGCTTCAACAAATAGGTCGAAACCAGCATAACAGATCAGCGAGCAACCCGCCAGCAAGAGAAACGTTGACGCTCCTGAGCAGCGGTTGTTATACTAACCTCATTCTGCGTTCCGGTATGCCCGCCGGAAGCCTGGTAAGGCATCTCACATAAGTGCAAGCACAGGCGAAAATCCCCCCGCGCGGCCTCAACTACAAACGCCAGTTGGGGCTTATGCTCGTACCCTACCTGCTAGGGCTGCTCCTGCTGGTCGTCGTTCCGGCGCTCCTCTCCGTGCCCATCGCGTTCACCGAGTACGACGCGCTCAGCCCCCCGCAGTGGGTGGGCTTCGACAACTTCGGCAAGATGTTCGCCGACCGCTTTTTCTGGAACGGGCTGTGGGTGTCGCTCTTCTTCATAGTGGTGGCCGTGCCTCTACGGCTCCTGGGCGCGCTGCTGCTGGCCTTCCTGCTGCACAAACGTAGCAGGCTCAACCGCGCGGGACGCCTGGTAGCCTACCTGCCGACTATCATCCCCGACGTGGCCTATGCCCTCCTCTGGCTGTACATCTTCAACCCGCTCTATGGGCCGCTCAACTGGATACTGGGGTCGTTGGGCATATGGCAGGGTGCCTGGTTACTGTGGGAGTGGCCCGCGCGCTTCGCCATAGTGCTGATGCTGCTGTGGCCCATCGGCGAGGGCTTTATCTTGATGCTCGCCACGTTCCAGGACATCCCCGGCGAGTTGCACGAAGCCGCTGCTGTGGACGGCGCTACCGGCTGGGAGCGTTTCCGAAGGATCACCCTCCCCCTGCTCGCGCCCACCATGCTCCTCCTCCTCTTCCGCGATACCGCCCTCTCGTTCCAGACCACCTTCACCCCAGGCCTCCTCACCACGGAAACCGGGCCGTATTACTCGACGCTCTTCCTGCCTATCTACATTTGGCAAAACGTCAGTGAGTACCAGAACTTCGGCTACGCGGCCAGCATGAGCTGGGTGCTATACGCCGTAGTGATCGGCGTGATAGCCTTGCAGTTCACGGTCGCCCGCCGCTGGAGGGACACCGTCAATGGCTAGCAACCTGGGCAAGCTCGATACGCCTGAGATCATCGAGCTAGGCGCTGTGCAGCCTCAAACGCAGTTCGGTGTGGATACCGGCTGGACGCGCTGGATACACGACGTATCCAATGCCGCGGGCAAGCTGCTGGCCCTGCTGGTGATCGCTCTCTTCAGTTTGCCGCTCGTCTGGATGGTGGGCGCATCGCTCAGGCAGGTAGGGCTGCCCCCGCCCTCACAGCTTGAGTGGGTCCCCGATCCCATCGTATTCGATAACTACCCTAGGGTAACGGACGGGTCGCTGATCCCGTTCGGCACCTACCTGGCGAATTCGCTGAAGGTGGTGGCGATTGCCGTGCCCGCCACCATCCTGACCGCCAGTTGGGCCGGTTTCGCGCTGGCGCAAATCGCGGCGAGGCCGCGCACCATCATAATAGCCCTATCGCTGGCTACTCTCTCCTTCCCTGAAACTGTGCTGTGGCTTACGCGGTTCATCGTCTACAAGTGGATCGGCGTGCTCGATACGTTATGGGCGCTGGTGCTACCCGCATTGATGGGCTCAAGCCCGTTCTACGTATTGCTCTTCTACTGGACTTTCACCCGCATACCGGCAGAGCTATTCGAGGCCGCCAGGCTGGAGGGGGCGGGCGCGTTCCGGGTATGGGCCTCGGTTGCCATGCCCCTCTCGAAGCCCGCCATCGTAGCGGTGGGCGTGCTGACGTTCGTGTTATACTGGAGCAGATTCCTCGATCCCTTGCTCTATCTCAACGACGGGCGCAACTACACGCTTCCGATAGGATTACAGGCCCTCCACCAGATGACCCCCACCAACTTCCCACTCCTGATGACGGGCGCGGTGCTGATCACGCTCCCTGTGATCCTGATGTTCATGTTCGCCCAAAGATGGTTCCTCGAAGACGCCCGTGGCGCAGGCTGGCTTGGACGATAACTACAGAATTGCGGATTTCAGTTCGCAACTGACTCATCACGTATCACGCATCACGATAACATGACAAACAGGGACGCTAATCAGTACAACAGGCTCCTGCTGGCGCTATGCGGCGAGATTGCCGCGCGCCTGCGTGGGCTGAAGCGTCCGAGGCTGGCGTCGCTCGACAAGGGCCTACGCGTGGTATTGGCGCTGGTGTCCTTCTTTACCCTTACCCTCACCGTTATGCACCGGGAAGATGCCGACGGTTACCAGGCCACCCACCTATTCTTCATGCCACGCAGGAATTGGGAGATGGACCATGGGCGCGGTATGCTCTACGAACCGCACTATTACAGCAAGCTGGACGAGGCCATTTTGCTTGAAGAAGTAAACGGCGCACGCCTCAACTTTGAAAGCGAATATGACGCGTACGGCGCATTCGAGTTGACCAGCGTGCCCTCGCCTCCACCAAGCGCGGAGCAAACCTCGGCTTATCATGAGTGGCTGGCCCAGGAGCAAGCGGACTACACCGCATGGTTCATGCGCACTCGCGCATCCTATGCCGAATGGCTGAAGGGCCGGACCCTATCGTTCGAGGGCTGGCTTGCCGGGCGATCAGATACTTACAGGGCCGCCTACGCCCAGGAGCTTACCGCGCAAGAGCAAGCAGCCCAGGCAGCAGGCACGGATACCGGGAGTTCAGGCACCAATCACCCCAGGCACACGCAGGGTGGCACAGTGCGAAGGGCGCCGCATGCCCCGGCGTTCGGCAGCAACAATCTGCCCGTAGACAACACCTGCGGCGAGTGCGATGTCGTCGCCTGGGATTATGCCGGCATCGACATTACGTACCCGCTACCGGCCACGCGCCGCGACGATACACCCACTCCCCCCCCGCGCATAACCGTCTCCTTATAGTCAAACAAGTAGATATTATCACCCTGGAAGCGGGGTCACGAACGCCGCACGAAGGCTCTTGCCGTGTGCAGTGCCATCCCGCGATTCTGCATCTCATTGACCAACAATCACTAAGGAGACTCACGTTATGCGTGTTACCAAGCGAGGGGGATTCCTCCTCTCATTACTCACCGGCCTCAGCATGGTCCTCTCGGCCTGCGGAGGCGACAACCCCACGGCTACGCCCATAGCCCCCACCGCCACTACCATGGTAGAGCAAGCTACTGCTACCACGATGGACGAGGCAACCGCCACCCCCGGCACAACCGGGGCCACGGGCGAAATCTCATTCCAGGTTTTCGGCGACCCGCCTGAGCTTGCCGCGTTCCAGGCGGTCGCCAAGGGCTTCGAGACCGCCAATCCAGGCGCGAAGGTCAATATCATCCACATACCCGCGCAGGGCGACCACATGACCAAGCTGTCGTCGTCGTTCGCGGCGGGCAACCCACCCGACGTGTTCATCATCAACTACCGGCGGTACGGCCAGTTCGCCGCCAAGGGCGTGATCGAGCCTGCCGGGCCACTCATGGCTAAGAGCACCCTCATCAAGGAGGCCGATTACTACCCGCAAGTGCTCGATGCCTTCCGCTACAAGGGCACCCTCATGTGCGTGCCACAGAACATCTCGAACCTCGTGGTCTACTACAATAAGGACATGTTTACCAAGGCCAACGTCGCTATGCCTACCAGCGATTGGACCTGGAACGACTTCCTGACGGCAGCCCAGGCGCTGACCAAGGACAACGATGGCGATGGCGTGATCGACCAGTACGGTGTGGGCGTAGAGACGCAGCTGATACGCGTAGCGCCCTTCGTATGGGGCAACGGCGGCGAGATCGTGGACAACTACGACAAGCCGACCACCCTCACTCTCGACACCCCTGAAGCGCGTGACGCGGTGCAGTTCTTCATCGACCTGCAAGTAACCCACAAAGTAGCACCCTCTGAAGCCGAGGCCACAGCCGAGGACGCGGAAACGCGTTTCATGAACAACAGGCTGGGCATGGTGCTGAATAGCCGCGCCGCCACGCCCACCTTCCGGGAGATCAAGGGCTTCGAGTGGGACGTAGCGCCCATACCAATGCAGAAGCAGAAGAGCACCATCCTCCACAGCGATGCCTACTGCATGGCCGCCGCCTCACCTCCTGAGAGGAAGGCGCTGGCATGGCAGTTCGTGGAGTACGCCCAGGGCAAGGAAGGGCAAACGATAGCTGCGCGGTTGGGCAGGACCGTCCCTTCCCGGATGGACGTCGCCCAATCAGACGCGTTCCTCGACCCCACCAAGTCCCCCGCCAGCAGCCAGGTCTTCCTCGACATGATCCCCCACATGAGATTGATACCGATCATCTCCACCTGGCCCCAGGTCGAGACGGTCGTCAACGAAGAGCTTGAGCGCGCCTTCTACAATCTGGTGCCACTAGACCAGGCGATCAAGCAGGCCACCGAAGACACGAAGCCATTGTTCGCGGAGGCCGAAACCGCCAAGTAGATCACCTTCACTTAACGAACAAGAACCTCGCAAATGGTTGCGAGGTTCTTGTTTAATGTACGTTCGAATTGTGGAAAACCCTATTGACACCCGCTCTCAACAATGATATAATCAGAACAGAAGTTCTAAGACCAGATAAACTTTCCAGAGGCCAAGAGCGGAGGTA
>JBAURA010000023.1:0-8098 GCA_049580985.1 Chloroflexia bacterium | reverse complement strand
GGGTCGGAGTTGTAGCCGTTGAGGAGGTGGGCCATGTAGCGCGTCGCCATCTCAGGGGTGGCGATTTCGCGGGAGTGGATGGCCGTCTCGAACCAGAAAACGGGCTTGGGGCCGGGTATGTTGCGGTTGGTGATGTGCAGCACCCACATATCGTAGCCGTTCCAGGCATCGGGTTGGGTGCACGAGCCTGGGTGCGTTTTGCACCACGTATCGCCTATGTCCACCTTCTCGGCCAGGTTCGGATAGAGGGATACCAGCGTGTCCATATAGGCAAAGTTTTCCTCGACGGTGCGGTAGCCTCCGAAGAAGGTGTCGGGGTTGCCATCCCAGTCGCCGGGGAAGAACGCCTCTATATGGTTGGCGGCGTAGGTCTGGTCTTCGTCGATCTCCCAGCGCACGCCTCTTGAGGTCAGGCCAGGAGTGACGCCGTCGAATTGCTGGCGATCCATGTAGACGGTAAGGTAGCCACCGAGGGTGGAGGCTTCCACCGCCCCCAGCTCCGAAGCCAATTTGTCGCGTTCTACGTTACCGCGGAAGTAGACGCGCACCACCAGCGTCTCGGCGGTATCGGACGATTTTGCGGCTAAAGTGCTCTTGCCTGGCAGGGACGGCGAAGCCACCGCCGCGCTCCCTCCCCCCAGCGCCAATAAGGGGAGCAGAGCGAGGAACGCGGGCACGAAGAACCGCAAAAAGCCCACACGGTTGTTGAGTGCTCTCATCAATATATGCCTCCTCCTTCACTTGCAATAGAGACGACAATTACTACCCACTAGCTTACCAGGCGGGAGGGTGCGAGCCTAGGGCCAATGGTGTTAGATAATGATCGTTATATACCCGATTGAGGGTGAGATAACAAGGGTGTAGGCGACGGATCGGTATCCAGCAGGAAGAGCAGGATGCGTGCCGTGCAGTAAGCGATATGTGCTCATCGGGTGGCCGCGAATGTGCCGTTGGTTTTTCAACGCGGAGATAGCAGAGATTTTTGTTTTCCGTTGGATGATACATCCCCTCTATATGCTATATGGCATTAGTCATCGAAAACTGGACTCTTTTTCGTATACCTTTTGGGTAGTCTTTTCGAGCAATTTGCGGTGATTGCAAATAACAGCGCATTATCTACCGTCTACCGGCCTGTTTGGTGTATTATTAAGGGTCGATCTATGCCGTGAGACGTTACCAAATTGAAGAAGGAATAAGGAATATTGTAATGCAAACCGAAGAGCAGACAGAGGGGTCCATACAGGCCCCTGCCGTATATATCAACGAATTGGGCAAGCACGAGGGTGAGCGTGTCACCGTGAAGGGGTGGCTGATGCACCACCGCGACCAGAAGAAGCTTCAGTTCTTGAACATGCGCGACGGCACGGGCACTGTGCAGGCGGTGGCGTTCAAGGGCGACCTATCGCCTGAGACGTGGGAGTTGTTCGCGGGGCTTACGCAGGAGTCGTCGCTGATCGTCACGGGCACGGTGCGCAAGGACGAGCGCGCGCCGGGGGGGTACGAGCTATCGGTGAGCGATATGCAGGTGTTCGGGGCCGCTTCATCCGATTTCCCGGTGCAGCCGAAGGAGCACGGCGTGGGCTTTTTGATGGAGCACCGGCATTTATGGCTGCGCTCGAACCGCCAGCGCGCCATCCTGCGCATAAGGGCGGAGGTGATCAAGGCCGCACGCGATTACCTGGACAACAACGGCTTCGTGCTGGTGGATACGCCCATACTGACGCCGGCGGCGTGCGAGGGCACGTCCACGCTGTTCGAGACGGACTATTTCGGCACGCCTGCGTATCTGGCGCAGAGCGGGCAGTTGTACAACGAGGCGGACATCGCGGCTTTCGGGAAGGTGTACTGCTTTGGCCCTACGTTTCGCGCCGAGAAGAGCAAGACACGCCGGCACCTGATGGAGTTCTGGATGATCGAGCCGGAAGCGGCGTGGATGGAGCTGAATGGCCTGTTAGAGCTTGAAGAAGGCTTCATCTCGTATATAGTGCAGACGGTGTTGGAGAAGCGTGGCGAGGAACTGGCGAGCCTGGAGCGGGATGTGAGCAAGCTGGAGAATATCAAGGCCCCCTTTCCGCGCATCACGTATGACGAGGCTATCGAGATCCTGCGCAAGAACAACCCGGAGGTGCAGTGGGGCGACGACTTCGGGGGGGACGAAGAGACAATCCTGGCTTCGCAGTACGACCGGCCCGTGTTCATCACGCACTACCCGGCGCACATCAAAGCCTTTTATATGCAGCCCGATCCCATGCGCCCGGAGGTGGTGCTGGCCGCCGACCTGATCGCGCCGGAGGGGTATGGCGAGATCTGCGGCGGGTCCCAGCGCATACACGACCTGGAGTTGATCCGCAAGCGCATCGAGGAGCACAACCTGCCTATGGAGGCGTTCGAGTGGTACCTTGACCTGCGCAAGTATGGCACTGTGCCTCACTCCGGCTTCGGGATGGGTATCGAGCGGTTGGTGGCGTGGATCTGCGGGGTGCCGCACCTTCGAGAGACGATCCCTTTCCCCCGGATGCTCGACCGGATCTATCCATAGGGCCGGGTGGGTCATGGCGGGGTGTGGGCAGTAGTGTAGGATCGGCTGTTTCTATAAAGCAGAGATAGCAGAGGAAAGCAGAGTTTTTAGGGTTCTTTGCTTGCCTCTGCTATCTCTGCTATCTCTGCTATCTCTGCTTTGGATTGTTACCGGTGGGCGAAACTAAAGAGCGCCCGATAGCGTTAATATGATGGACAAGGGTTTCGATCTGGCATAGCGGTTGCTTATGGGGATAACAGAGCGGTAGGAGGCAGGAGCCAGGAGATATACAAACGTACCAGCCCATACCGGACTTATGTGCAATTCATCGTGTATCCCTCTCTGGTATAATTACTATAGAAGACGTAAGGATCCCAACCACCGGCCCGCAATATGTAACCCGCGATCCGAAATCTACAATCCGAAATCCATATGTCTCGCCTTCCCAAAGGACCATGAAAGGACAAAACAATGGCCGAGACCACCGAGAATAAGAACAAGAATTACAAGTCCAAAGCCGCGAAGGTGAACACCGGCACAAGCGCAAGTGCCGAGCCGCTCAACGATGGCGATACGCTGCTGGAGGGCTTCACTCCCGCGCAGATAGAAGCGCTGGCCCGCGTCAAGCAGGAGGTAGCCACGGGGCACTACTCCGATCTGACTCCCGAATTCAAGAAGCTCCTCTTCGTCAAGTGGCTGATAGAGCACGACAGGATCGGCAGCTAAACCTGCTTCGGGGGACAGGGCACACACAGTAAAACACTCGCTTACATAAAAGCTGGATAGCGAACTGATCCGCGCCCAACGGCGCGGATTTTGTTTGCATAGGGCCGGCTGGCACAGTCCCTGCTACTGGTTATGGGGACCGGCACTCCAGCATGTTCTCATAGAAGGGCGCGGGCAGAGTGTATCGAGTACAATCCCTGTCTAGACGCGCTGCTCAACGACCAGGGTTCCCAGGAGGAATTATCTATGTCAATTACAGGTAAGATTGGGCAAATGAAGCTCTCAGGTGTAGCCGCGCTGTTGGTAGCCGGCTCGCTGCTGCTGGCCGCTTGTGGCCCCGAAGGCACACCTACCACGACCACAACGATAAACACCACGGTGCCAAGCTCGGGCAGCACATCCACCGCCGTATCGGGCGTGACCGCCGAGCCTACCGTCAGCACCGATAGTCCCAGGGTCGATACCCCTGTTGCATCGGAGACGAGCACACCCGGCGCCATGCTGGATAGCACGGCCACACCTGGTGCCATGATGGATAGCACAGCTACACCCGGCATGCTGGAAACGCCAGGCGCGGTGCTGGAAGGGGATACCATCAAGGTCGTGATGAAAGCGCAGAACGGTTCTAACCAGAGCGGCGTGGCTACCCTCACCGATATGAAGGATGGCTCGGTCAACGTGGTGCTCGATATCGCAGGCCCAGGCACAACCGAACCGCAGCCGACTCATATCCACAGGGGCACCTGCGCCGACCTCGACCCGAACCCGGCCTTCCCGCTCAGCAACGCGGTGGACGGGAAGAGCGTCACGGAGATCTCAACAAATTTCGCGGGCTTCACCTCTGCTACTAACAAGTTCGCGATCAACGTCCATAAGTCCGCCGCCGAAGCTAGCGTGTATGTATCGTGCGGCGACATCAGTGTGGAAGGGATGGAGGGCGCAGCTCCCTAAGATCTGCTGAAATGTAATAAAGGAAACAATATGGGCACGCTTTGCGTGCCCATATTGTTTCCTTTAGTGTATGAACCTTACCAGGCCCAGTCCAAATAAACCGACCGCAGCGCTCCTGATGCTATGCATCCGCAATTATCTCCAACATGCGATGCACTAAAGCCGTACTACCTGGGTCAAGGTCTCGCGTCAGCACTTGGGGGTCGCGCTCGCCAGACCAGATTGCATGTACAGCTTCATCAATGCGCCAGCTGTTCTTCTCTAGCTCCGGCAATATGCCTTCGATTTGTTCCCTGGCTCGTTCGTCCTCTATCCCTGCGGCGATGGCCTGTAAGATAGGCTCGAACTTCTCCAGCATGTCCGCGAGAGAAGTAGCATCAGGTGAAGCTTGCGCCCCTGCGGCGCGTCTGTGTCGCTCAGCGTAATCATCGAGGCCCATTGCGGCAAACAACTCGGCGGCTTGCTCAAGATACGGACGCGCTCGCTTCTGCTGCCCCATCCGCATCAAGGTCAAACCGTAATTGCCGATTACAGCGGCAATGTTAAAACGTGCATCAATATCTTTATAGATAGCTAACGTCTCTTGTAGAAGCCTTTCTGCTTCCGGCATATTGTCAGCGATAAGCATCACTTGGCCTTGTGCGGAGAGAGTATTAGCTTCCCCCAACCTGTCACCCACTGACCTGAATAGGGAGAGTGCCTGGTCATAGCTCTGTAATGCTGCCTCCATCTCTTTGCGAAACCGTTGCACATCCCCCATGGCTTGGAGAGTGTTAGCTTCCCCCAACCTGTCACCCACTGACCTGTACAGGGAGAGTGCCTGGTCGTAGCTCTGTAATGCTGCTTCATATTGGTTGCGAAACTGTTGCACATCCCCTATTGCTCGGAGAGTGTTAGCTTCCCCCAACCTGTCTCCAACCGCCCTGTACAGGGAGAGCGCCTGGTCATAGCTCTGTAATGCTGCCTCCATCTCTTTGCGAAACTGTTGCACATCCCCTATGGCTTGGAAAGTGTTAGCTATTTGCCTGCCTATTGAGGGACTGAGTTCAAGAGAAAAGTAGAGATTAAGAGCATGCTCCAACCTCTCCATTGCAACATGGGGCTGATATGCCCTATAGGCTGCATAACCAGCCTGTAGGAGCGCTTCCGCCTGGGCAAAGGTGTCACCCACTTCTCCGAAATGATGTGCGGCTGACGAAAATGCATGCTCGGCGTCCCGCCATGCAGGCTGTTTAGCGTCCGCATAGAGACCTCCCAGGTCGTACCAGCTTTCGGCTATTTCAACTGCATCAGGCTCAGCCATCGATGTTAAGGCGCTGATGCGGTCTTTGTAGTATTTAATACGGCGGCGGCGTTCTTTTTCGTCGCGCACCTCGATGCGCGGCCTGCGCCATGTCAAAGGCATTGGCGCTTCAGATCCCCTACTTTCCTGGCTGCCCCTGGGTGGGCTATCACGTGTGGCGGCAGCAGTCATGCCTGGAAAGCGAAATACGCCACTCAGACGCGAATAGAAGTTCGGCGCCTGCCTGGCGAGGATCTTTTGGTCATAGTCAGTCACCCAGAAGAGCAGACGATGAGGCAAACGTGCGAGCGCCTCGCGTTGCAAGTCCAAGTAGCCGCATAGGTCCTGGGAGAGTGCCGAATGAACATCGGTAAAGACCACCACCGGCGCGGGGGCCTCCCTGGGGTGATTGCCATCAGTTTCACCCTCGCTCTCTTTCGGGTCCTGCCGATTCTGAGATGCTACCTCGGCATCTAGATTGCGAATGATCCCAAGCGGGTCGGGCGCGACATTCAGGAGAGATACTTCGACAACCGGAATAGGCTTGATGGCCGCCTTCAGTTTCTCCGTTATGCGCTTCCGCACATCAGCGTCTTCGTATACTGCCAGCGCCCACGCACCCTCGGCCAGCCGCATGAGCGCGGCCAGCCTCTTGAAGTCGGGATCGGTAGCGCTCCCGCTTTCTTGCTTGGGTGGGAGCGGTACGTCAGTCTTCTTCGGATGTGCTCGACTGCGTGTTGCCATCGCCATTCTCTAATAAAGGCCAGAGGACCGGGTTCGCATCGCACCACGGCTCACCGTTTCCATAGTCGATCAGGCTGCCGTTGTAGAGGAGAGATTCTTCCGAAGGCTCTTTGGTCAGTTGGTGGGTCTGGTGGCGCTTGCGAAGCATCACAATGTCCTGCTCGCTCAGGGCGGGCCGGAGAAAGTTATCCCGCAAGTCTTTGATAACATAGTTGACATCTTCTGTAGTTATCTGAGCGGTGTTTCGTACCGCCGATGCATACAGAGCGGCGTCCCTCACCATCACTATTAGTTGAGAAGGTATCCCCCCGCAACTCTGCAACAGCAAGATCATCGCGTCGGTATCGATCAGGTTCTCTTCCACCCGAGCTAATACGAGGTTACGCAAGGTATCGATACCCTCAGGAATTGGACTTTTATCGGGATGGTGCGTGGCGATATTCGGCAGCGAGCATACCTTGTTGAAGCTCTGCCTTATGATGTTGAAATCGTAGCTGTAACGGAGGGCTGTAGGAAGAGTATAGATCATCGCGGCCTTGATCTGGGTTGTCAAGGTCGTAGAGTGGCCCTTAAATATCTCAAGCGCGGCGTCGGGGTCGATTTTGTCCACGTCTTCAACAACTATCAATACTTGCTTGCTGGTCGCGGCCCTGGCTTGATCAATGGCCCAATTGAGATTCTCGATCAATTCCGGCATACGGCGGTTGATCTGCTCGCGGATCGCATCTCGAGTAAGAGACGATTGCTCGACTCCTAATTCTATGTCTCCCAGGAGAGTCTTAAGGGTTACTCCCACGCCGGCTTCCGATGAAGATGGCTTGAACTCCAGGCCGGCAACCACCTGCTGCCACCAGTCCTGTATCTTCTCCCACCGGCCACGCACCGCATCCGCCAACGGGCGGTTGATGAGGCTGTTATCTATACAGTCCCGAATCACTCGCGTGCTAATGAGGAGCATGAGGTCCTCATAACCCAGGCTAGATAGGCTAGGAAGTGATTTGGTAACACTGAAGAGAATGATATGAAAGGTGTCTTTAATCTCTTGTGCCAGCTTATTCAATTCGGTGGACTTGCCGTTACCTCGATGGCCTACCATCAGTATCTTCTGGTTGCCTCTGTTGATTTCGAGGTAGCCCTTCAGCATCCGACGCGTGGTTCCGGGCCGTTCCACAAACCAGGTGTTCAGGCTGTCGCCTTCTAACGCCATGTGAGGCTCGAAGAAACGGACCACCCAGTCCAAACTGCTAGCTTTCATAGATGCATCCTGCTTCATTTCCAAGAATCTGCTTTCATTATATTGCGTTAGGGACAATATATCACGAATATCAGGCTTCTATGCTAATTAACGCACTGTTCCCGATCCCGTTGTAACAAGGCTAGGCATCTCTCTCAAGCTTGAACCAATAGAACCCGTATGGCCCCAGCGTCAGGAAGTAGGGTAGCTCGCCTATACTGGGAAATGGGGTGCTGTCCAGCAGTTCCATCGGCACCGCTCCGTTGAAGGCCGATAGATCTAGCTCACATGGCTGCGCGGACCGAGACAGGTTGTTTACGCACAGGATATTTGTTCCCTCGTGCGAACGTATATATGCCAGCACCTGCTGGTTGGCGGGGTTCAGGAACGTGATATCGCCCCTGCCGAACGTTGGGTACTGCTTCCGCACCCTGATAATGCGCTTCATCCAGTTGAGCAGGCTGGTCTGCGTGCTTTGTTGCGCCTCTACGTTCACCGCCTGATACCCGTACACCGAGTCGGCGATCACCTGGTTGTAGAGCTGATCCGAACCGGCCTGGGAAAAGCCCCCGTTGCGGTCGCCCGCCCACTGCATGGGTGTGCGCACCCCGTCGCGGTCGTTCAGGTAGATGTTATCTCCCAT